>CANQHH010000009.1 GCA_947623615.1 uncultured Clostridia bacterium
TACAACTGGCACATACCAATTATGCATTATAGTATCACAAACATCAACAAACCATAATGTTATTGCAGGTAATTGTGTGCTTGTTCCTGCTTGATTAAATGTATCTTGTATAAGTGGGATAATATAAAATACACCAAAAATAAGTATACCCACTATCGCTAATAACTGCAATGCATTTGGAATAATTATATTTCTTAACCTATTAGTTGTATTCGAGGTATCTTCCATATACTTTACAGCTTGCTCTAATGAATTTGTTAAAGAACCTGATAATTCGCCAACTTTAATCATATTTATATAAATGTATGGAAATATATTAGAATAATATTCCATTGTTGTATACATATAATCACCGGCTTCAACACCTGCTAATATATCTTCTAAAATACCTCTTAAAGTAAAATTCTCCGTACTATCAATAATTGTACTCAATGCATGGATATTATTAAAGTTTGCTTTTTTTAACAAATAAAAATTTTGAGTAAAAATTATAATATCTCTTGTTGTTACTTTTTCTTCTCTTGATAAGGCAAGATTAATTCTTTCCTTAACCGTGGGTTTGTATTTTGCTCTTCCCTTTACTATGTTAGCAGAATTTGCCATAATATCATCAATATTTATAATATTCTTTTTATTTGCTTTTACCTTTTTATTTTTGTATCTAACTTGTGTAATACTAATAGGAAGCAGATTGTTATTTTTTAATTTCTTTATCAAAGTATTTCTATTAGCATCTTCAACTCTATTTCTTACAATCTGTCCCTTAGAAGTGACCGCACGATAAATATACTCTGGCATTTCATCCTCCTTTATATATCTTTTATTATATGCTTTTTATTAATTAATTCTATTTGTTTTTTCTCTTTTTATTTTTAATTGCATAATTGTTCTATTTAATGTTTCTATATTTTTCTCTTCAATTTGAGCTTTTGCTTGATCTAATGTTATTACTTCATCAACAAATAACTCAGCTATAGAATTTATTAAACCAATGCTACCTTTATCACTGTTACTTTGTATAGCATCTTCTATTTCAGCAACACTAATCTTCTCTTTTCTTATTATACCCGAAATAATATTATCTACTACCATAACTTCAGGAACTAATACTAAATCACCATTTTTAGATTTTAATAATCTTTGTGAAATAACCAATTTTAATAATGATGATATCAAATATTTAATTGTTTGCTGATCTCTTATCTCATAGAAATTAACCATTCTATCAATAGTCTCAGCACATGACTTTGTATGCAATGTTCCAATTACTAAGTGTCCTGATTCAGCAGTTTCAATTGCAGCTTCCATTGTTTCCCTGTCTCTAATCTCTCCTATTACTAATATATCACAATCCTCTCTTAATGAGTTTTTTACACCATCACTGAATGTTAAACAATCACGTCCCAATCCAATTTCTTTTTGAACAATAACAGACTTTTTACAAGTATGCTTATATTCTACTGGATTCTCTAATGTTAATATTTTCTTATTCTGTGCTTCATTTATTTCGTTAATTAAAGCATTCAAAGTTGTTGTTTTTCCAGAGTTTGTTTTTCCTGTTACCAATATTAATCCTTGAGGTTGATATGTCATTCTTCTAACTATATCTGGTACGCCAAGATCCTCATATTTTGGTAGTTCATTCTTTATAAGTCTTAATGTAAATATTGGTACTTCATCAGCATGAGAAATATTTACCCTTAAACGTATGTCTTCAAATTCATATGAACAATCCAATTTTTTAGTTGTTTTAAAAACTTCATCTTTATCCAAATTTCCTCTTACAAAATAGTCATAAGCATCATACATCTCTTCTTCTGTTAACTCTTCGCACTCTTCATACGCTACTAATTCTCTCCTTATTCTAAATATTGGTTTCATACCACATATTAAGTGAACGTCAGAAGCATCTTTTTCCTTTGCAGCACCTAATATATTATCCAAATCTATCATTTGTATCCCTCCCCTATTTTAATATATCGCTAATTTATTATTTAATTCTTCAAGATTTGTTATTCCACTTAGAATTTTGTTTACACCATCAACAATTAACGGTAAATATCCGGTCTTTTAATGCTTCATTTCTTATTTCTAATGCAGATGCATTGTTTACTATTAATTCTCTAATTTTTTCATTTAAAATTAATATTTCAAATATTCCTATTCTATTATAATATCCACTATTATTACATTTCTTACATCCTACTGCATCATAAGTTTTTTTACCTTCTAAGTCGAACTTAACTCCGTATTTTTGACCTATACCATTTATTATTTGTTTTTCTTCTTCTGTAAAATCTCTTTCTTTTGCACAATCCTTACATAATCTTCTTACAAGTCTTTGAGACACAGATGTAGCAAGTGTACTAGATATATCATAATTTGATATTCCCATTTTTCTTAATCTAGTTATAACCTCTATACTATTTATTGTATGTATTGTAGATAATACATAGTGACCTGTTTGTCCAGCTTGCATAGCTATTTCTGCTGTTTCAGTATCTCTAACCTCTCCAACTAGAATTATATCTGGATCTTGTCTCAGTACTGTTCTTAATGAATTAGCAAATGTATTTTTAGCATCTACTTCTATTTGATTCAATCCGTCAATACGAATTTCAACAGGGTCTTCAATTGTAGTTATATTTATTTCTGGTCTATTTAAATAATCAATAATACTATATAATGTAGTAGTTTTACCTTCTCCTGTTGGGGCTGCTATAATTGTTATACTATTCTTTTTATTAAATGCATTTTTTACAAGTTTTTCATCTGATGGAAAACCTAAATCAAAAATTTGCCTTACATCTTCATTTTTCTTTAATAACCTTAAAACAAATTTTTCTCCATATATATTTCTTTGTGATGATACACGAATATTATAATCTGGATACATTAAAATTCTTCCGTCTTGTGATTCTTGTTTTTCTTGATACATATTAGATATTGCTTTTAATCTTCCTATAATTTGCGCTTGTTTCTCTGTTCCAATTGCAATTGCTGTTAATAATTGACCATCAACCCTATATCTTACCCTTAAATTATTTTGCATTGGCTCAATATGAATATCACTTGCTCTTTTCTCCATAGCACTCTTTATTACACTATCTAAGAAGCCTGAAACATCAGCATTTACATCTATTTCATCTGAACCACCTTGCAATGAAGATAATACTACATTTATATTAGTTTCAAAGGTTATGTACTTGTCCATTATTAAACCTTTGTTTAATAATAATAATCTAACTGTCTCTACTGATCTTCTATTTGATGTATCAGCAAAACATACTTTTATTCTACCTTGCTCTACCTCAAATGGTACTGCTTTAGCACGTTGTGCAATATCCAAAGAAACATAATCTAATATATTTACTTTTACATCTCCTTCAGTTAAGTATATTGCTTTTTCCCCTAAAATATCGCCCATTGCATCAATTAACACATATGGATCACATAATTTTAATATATTTAGAATATCTCCTATTTTTTTCTTTGATTCTGTTTTCTGATAATCTAACGCCTTAGCTATATCTGCTTCTGTAACAATTCCTCTTTTTACAAGCTCTATACCTAAAGGCTGTTTCCTTTTCATATCCATAAAGATACTCCTTTCCTTTGTTTATATATAATTATATTATACTATAATAAATTATCCAATAATAGTAAAATTGCAAATTACATTAATTTACCAATATTTTAGAACAAAATCTGTATTTCTATTTAAATTTTCTCTTCCAGTGCCCATATCCATATTAACATTTATAATATTTTTTGTAACACCATTCACTACCTGTTGAGAACCTGTAAATTGAACATCATTTATATATCTAGCAATGAGCTTATCATTTCTATACATTTTATTACTCTTAAACTCATAAACAGTACCATCTTCAAATTCTATAGTTTGATCTGTTATTGTTCTAATACTAGAATTATTTTTTACATCTGCAATAAAAAACATGCAAAATTTATTATATTCTGCCACAAATGATGGAGTTTCTTTTACAGCTCCAATATTTCTATAAAGATAATTTGTAATTGTGGTCATTATTGCTATAATAACCGTAAATACTATTACATACCCTACAAGAGCTGTTAATGTTATACCCTTTTCATACTTCATATTTTATATCTTTCCAAAAATCTTGGAAATCTCCTTTCAAATAAAAATTACGCAATTTCTTTAACTTTCATTTTTTCTATTACTATATTTTCTGTCGTAGCTCCAAAATCATAAGTAATTGTCAGAGTAACCATTTTTATTACATCTTGAATGGCACTTTTTTCACTATAATAACCTCTTACATCAATTGAAATATCAAATCCATTCGCTATTGAAAATTTATCAATGTAATAATCTTCCATGCCATTTTTTACATCATCATATGAAATTAAATCTACATCTTCTAATATTTGAATAGCATAATTTGTAGCTAATGCTGACATTCTTGTTTGTAAATTACTTTTATATACATAATAAAGTAACGTACAAAGCAAACTAGCAAAAACTGTAAATACTCCTAAGGCAACTATTAAATCTATCATTGTGAAACCATTATTTGATTTTATATTCAATTTCATTTTTTTTTCATTTTCCATTACATCACCCTAAAAAATACATATTTGTAACTAACATTGTTAAAATATTGGCTATACACATATAAAATGCAATCGGTATCTTAGTTACTTCTTTATTTTCTACTTTTACACACTTATTTTTTTTCATTGTTAATTTTTTTATTATTAACTGAATCGACACTGCAACAATTGTAACAATTACTGTATAGAAATATACCTCTTCGAATGTAAATAAAACCATTAAAATTGATAATAATAATATATCTATTGTATAATTACTCTTTGTTTTTTTCCTTAAATACATAGTATCCATTAAAAGTAAAATACATGCTATTAAAAAATATATAACATATCTATACATATTAACATTTCGCATAATACATAAATAAATTACATATACTGCTACACAAATAAAGCCAAACAATAAAAGCGGTTTTTCAACTTTTATTCTTTCTTTGTCTATCCCAGCAATAATGAACAAAGTTGATATGTACAATAGCCCCATAACTGTATATGGTATAATTTGCATAGAAATATTATATATATTTAATTTTATAGATATCGCAAATAAAACAAATACTATTCCAGATAATACTTCTAATAATAAATATCTGATTCTTATTGGTGTCTTACAATATCTACATTTTCCACCTAGAAATAAATAACTAAAAATTGGAATCATATCCCAAAATGATAATTTATGATTACAGTTTGGACAATATGAACGTGTATGAGTTATATCTTGATGCAATGGAATTCTATATACTGCTAATGTAAAAAAACTTCCACAAACCATACCCATGCAAAAAAACAATAAATATAAAATTAGGTTCATATTCTCCCTCCATTATTTTTAAAATAGAGGTTACCTAAATATAATTATCATAAATTATACAGATAACCTCAATTTAGTTTAAACTAATTTTAAACCGTTTAAAATTACTTTTACTTTTGCTAATTATTAATCCTCTAAGTCTGCATTTACTAAGTAAGGATGTACAAAGTCCATAACATTTTGCTCAGTATCATTCCATTTTCTCTCTTCTTGTTGATATGCTGATCCTGCTTTTTGAGCTTTGTCAGCTATACCACCATTCAAAGCGATTGATATTGAAATAGTTGCTAATATGATTAAAACAACTATTGTTACTACTAATGCTACCAATGTAATACCTTTTTGATTCTTTAGCATAAAAAATTCCTCCTTATCTATTTTTTGTATATCTATATAAAATAAATATAACCTAAATATTACTTAATTCCTTTATCATCATAAAATGTGTTTGTTGAACTTTTATCTTCTTTTGTATCTGTATCTTTTTTGTCTTCTCCTTTGTTTGACCCATCATCGTTATTATTATCATTGTTATTATCATTGTTGTTATCGTTATTATTGTCGCTACCACCATTACCACTATCATTTCCGCCAGAAGAGCCATCATCACCGTTGTCATCATTGTTTTCTTCACTCACTAATGAAAAAGGATTTTTCTTTCCTGGTTTATAACTTGAACTCTTTTTATACAAGTCTAAATCAGAATCTGTTATTTCGTATGAAACTTCTGTTTTTTCTATTTCTGTTATTTCTTCACTTATTTCTTCTTTCACATCATTTGGAGTAAAATAGGCTTCTTTTGTTGGTACAACCTTATTCACAGGAATATAGTCATAAAACAAAATTCCCATTATCAAGGCTATAGCTATACACAACAATATAATTATAAAACCTTCTTTAATTATTGTCTTAATCATCTTTTCCTCCATTTTTAAATCAATTATGATTGTGGATTTTCTTCACTATCTGTATCATCATTTTCATCTGTAGTTGTGCTTGTGCTTGTATCATCATTTTCATCTGTAGTTGTGCTTGTGCTTGTTTCATCATTTTCATCTGTAGTTGTGCTTGTATCAGTATCTTCATTTTCTTCATTTGTCTGTGTATTTGAATCTTCATCACTTGTTCCGCTTTCTGTAACATTTTCATTTGTTGTTGAATTTGATATTGGATTATCACTAGAAGTTCTTTCTATTTTTATTCTGATATCTCTAACATTAAATGTTGCTGTTAAATTTTCTCCATTTGATATCATATTAAAGTTTTCAATTTTGAAATTTAACTCATCATCATCTTCTAATGATGATACAAATTCCATAATTCCTATATATTCGCCTGTTACTGAAAATGCTAAATCTCTGAAACTTGAATCTTCGGCATTATTTGAATTTTTTACATCCATTTTAAGATTTACACCCTCTGATGTAGCATGCCTACCAATTCTTGTCCATAGATATTCAATCATATATGTTTCTTTTGTATTAGCTTTTGTTATTTCACCTTCTGTGCTAATTTTAGCTATATTAAAATATTCTTCTTTTCTTTCAAGTAATTCTGATATCGAACTACTTAATCTTTCTTTTTCTTCCGGATAATTTACTCTTTGTAAAACATCCACATTTTTTATAGCATCTTCCAAACCACTATTTAAGTCCATAATCTGCTTTACACTTAATATTCTTATTCCCGCAGAAGGATCATTATCATCACTAGCAAAAGAAATCCCATTAATCATTGCGGTACCTGCTAAGACTAAAAGTAATAGCATCAAAACTGCAATTAATATTTTTTTCATGGCAATTCCCCCTCTATAACTATTTTAACCATATCTCCTTCTCCAGTTTTTTCTCCTTGCGAAGATACTACCGTATCCCTTTTTAAGATATTGTCCTCTTTTATTCTTGCTTTAAAATAGCCTAGCTGTTCATATTTTGGTGATTGTGCTTTTATTACAACCTTATTGCCACTGCCATTTTCAATTTCTGTTATTTGTACTCCTTCTGGTACAGTATACATTATTTGCATTAATAAATTTGGAATAACATTTTTATATTTTGTATCACTTTCAATTTTTTCACTAATGCTCTTTAAATTGTTTGTTTTTTCTATATATTCATTTGTTTTTTGTTGTACCAATGAATTATCTCTTTTTACATAATCTATCTGCTGAACTGTATATTGTCTAACATCTTCAACCTCTGCTTTTTTTATATTGATTTGCTTTCCTAAAAATATTGAAAATCCTGAATAGATTAATGTTAATAGTAATAATCCGCTTGCACCTCTAATCATCCATCTTTCTGTAGCATCAATTTTTGTGTCAAAACCTGATAGGCTTATTCCTTTTTTGCTTTTAGTTTTTCCTTCACCATCAGATTTTGATTTACTTCCTCCTGAGCCAAAAAATCCAGATCCAAATGACGGTTTCTTGAAGTTAACCTCTTTTATTCCCACATCCAAGCCTTGGATAGCTAAAGCAATTGCCGAATTTACTTCTATATAGTCTTTCATGTTTATTTTTACACTTTCAGTTATGAAATATGGTTTTAATATTTCACATTTTTCATTTGAAAAGAACTCTTGAAAATATAAATCAATATTATTTATAACAGATAATACTCCAGTAATATAAATTTTATCGAATTTTATAGTTGAATCTGCAACATATTCTTGTACCTTATTTACTATTTTGTATAATGTTGGCATTATATAATCTAAATATTCATTTTCATCATCTTGAAGTTCTTTTCCTTCCATTGTATATATAGTTGAATTCTTACATATTTCATACGCTTTCGAATATGAATTTTCTTTACTGCTTATTTTACTAAGTACTTCATCTGCTCCTTCTTCATATTTTTCCACACTATATATATTTTTTCCAAGAACCGTTGTTACTGTAGTTGTTTCTTCCATATTAACTATAATAAGATTTTGTTTTTGATTGTTTATTTCAACTACATTAGATATACATATGCCAATAGGAGAAATATAACTTGCTTTTATTTCATCAGTAAGTTGCGTTATCCTGTTTACGGTTGTTTTATTTGTTGAGATGTGTATAACTTTTAATTTGTCTTTTTCATCTACGGAACTTGATAAAATATATCTTCCTTCTAAAGCATTTCTATTTAGTCCTCTATCAAAGCAAAAAGATTCAAACTCTGTTTCTATTGCTTTCTTTAAATCATTTTTATTCAATAAATTAAACATATAAAAATAGTTATACATCTCTTCCGATAAGTTTACGCTTATTGGTATTTTATAGCTAAATGTTTCGGCTACTATTTGTGTTATTGCCTCACCTAATTTATCATAAAATTTTATTCCAAAAGATTCAACTTTTAATACTTCACGTTCTTTGCTAACTTTCGCGTATTTAATTATTTTGCTTTCTATATATAAACCTAAACAGCTCGCCATTTCATTCTCCTTCGTATTTAGAATAAACACTATTATTATATTTTACAAAATACAACAAATAATACTTGAATTTTTTACCTTTGCTTCTAAAGATTTGCATAACATCTTTTTTCATTATTATTTTATCTTTTTTTTTATAAAAGTCAATATCATATTTATATATTTAATATAATTGTAACAAATTTGTAATATTTTTGTAATATTGTTATTATTCAGAAAATTTCTTTTGCCATATGTAAAAATTTACTTTGTAAGCCGTATAGTTTAGCGAAATTTAACTTTGTTGCTCTATAAAACCTACTTTTTTCTTACACCAAAAATTCGACAATATTTATATATATTGTCGAATTTTCTATTATTTTATATAGCAAAATGCTATTATTATTATTCCAAATATAACTCTATATATTGCAAAAATTTTAAAGCTTCCTTTTTTTAAGTAATTTAACAAAAATTTTATAACTAATATTCCTACAATGAAACTTGCAAATACTCCAATGAAGAAAGGTATACTAAATACAAAATCTTTTATTTTTAAAATTGTAGCAGCTAAAACAATTGGGGCAGATAGCATAAATGAATATTTAGCAACCGATTCTCTTTCAACTCCCATTGCTCTTCCTGTTGTCATTGTGATTCCAGATCTAGACACTCCTGGTATAAATGCTAAACATTGCGAAAGTCCTATCAAAAAAGTTTGTTTAAAACTCATATTTTCATATTTCACATCAGATTTTGATTTTTTATCTACAAAATATAATATAATACCCATTATGATTAAAGCTAATGCTATAATTATCGGTTGTTTTAAAGCATCTCCAACAAACTTATCTAATAATAATCCAATTATTCCTCCAGGAATTGTCGCAATAACTATGTACCAAAACATTTGCCCTTCTTTAGTTTTTTCTTTTTTTACAACTTGCTTAAATCCGCCTTTTATAAGTTCAATCCAATCTTTAAAAAAGAATATTCCTATTGCTAATAATGTTCCAAAATGTAATGCTACATCAAATCCCTCAAATGCTAAATTAAATTCTTCACTATTAGTCCATCCAAATAATAGTGGTAATATATCCAAATGACCTGAACTTGAAATTGGTAAAAGCTCAGTTAAACCTTGAACAATTCCTAAAATAAGTGCTTGTAATATTGTCATATCTTACCTCCCATTTTTTAATCTCTTTTCTATTATATTTTTTATATATTTCGCAGCAGATAATGGTGCTATTTTTCCAGGTATCCCAAGAGCTGTTATATTTTTTATTCCGTATTTTTCTGCAGAATTCTTATCTACACCACCAGGACTTGATGCCAAATCAATTATAACGCAAGTTTTATCCAAATTACTTATAGTATCTTCTTTTATAACTAATTCTGGTACAGTATTTACTATTAATTTTATTGTTTTTACATACTTTTCAACCTCGTTATATCTTACAGGTATGTATCTTCCTTCTCTTATCCATGCTAAATCTGTTTCTTTTCTTGCTACACAATACACATTTGCCCCTAAATCTTGAAATCTTTTGCATAAAATTTTTCCTATTCTTCCATATCCATAAACCATAACATTGCTTTCATGAATTGTTTCTTCCATTTCTTCAATTGCAATTTTTATAGCACCTTCTACTGTTGGAATAGCATTTAAAATAGTAAGTTCTTCTATATTTAACAGTTCTATATTTTCTATACTTTTTTCTTCATAAAACCAACTAGGAATTCCACCAGCTATAAATATTTTATTCTTTATCATTTTATAGATTTCATCTAACCTAATTGACCTATCACTATATGGACAATTCACTGTTATTTTATCTTTAGTAAGTGGCATACCACTTACTATAACCTTACTATTTTTTATACATTCCTCTAAAGTATCACAATTTTTTATTTTGCTTTCATCTCTTTTATATTTTTCTTGTCCATATACAAAAACATTATTATTTGTCAAAATATCCGCTAATCTCACACATCTTAAGTCTCCACCTATTATAGATATATTTTCTCTCATAAATTTGACCTCCATATATAAAATATTTCTATTATATATATGTAATGTTTTGTAATAAATTCCCTTTATATTTTATTTTCCTCTCTGCTTTTCTTTTTCTTGCTTCTCTCTATTTCTCATATTTGTCATCATTTTTACATCATTATTATTTAAACTTCCAACTAAATTGCATGTTTTATCTAAATGATTCATTACCTTTCTTTCTTTAGCTGATAATTCATTTCTTTTATGTGCTTTTTTGTCTTCTTCTGTTGGTTTCTTTATTTCCTTTTTTATTGGAAGAAACACTGTTTCTTTTTGTACCTTATTATATATTTTAGGATCTAATGATACTGCTATATTCATGTAATTTATCGCTTTTTCTTTATCACCTTTTAATAATGCAATTTGCGATAAATAGTAGTATGAACCTGCTTCAACAGCTTCTCCTTTTATACTTTCATTAAAATATTTTTCTGCTTCATCTAATTCGCCACATATAATTGCAATTTGACCTAATGTTAATTTGGTATTATACATCAAGCTATTTATCTGAGCAGCTTTATCATAAAACTCTTTCGCTCTTTGAAAATCATTTAACATTGTGCATGTCATTCCTAAATTATAATATAAATCATAACTTGCAGGGTTATATTTTAATGCATTCATATAAACTGTAATTGCTTCTTTATATCTTTCTTGTGAAAACAAAATCTCTCCCAAAAGCTCTGTTGCATTATACATTTCAGGCTGTTTCTTTAATATGTCTTGTAATACCTGAACTGCTTCATCATTTTTTCCTTCTTTATTTAATAAGTTAGCAATATTATAATTCATATTTAAGTCTTTATTATTTATTTCTGTTACTCTTATATACTCATCTATTGCATTAGAATTTTTTCCTTCTTTTTCATATATATTAGCTAACATTTTATGACCTAAATAACTTTGCGGATATTTATTTATTATTGCAAATACATATTCTTTTGCTTTATCAGTATCACCCGAATTCATGTATCTTTTTGCAACTGCTAAACGAAACATTTCTGGGAAATCAATTTTAGTTTTATACTCTATCAACAAGACTACCCCTGGTATAACAACAGAGAAAATATACATAATAGTCTTGAAAAAAGCATTTATTTCTATATTAAAAAATATACATATAAAATTTATCAATAATCCGACAAATTCTACTCCTAATATATATACATAAGTTGTATCATTTTTTTTAATCATTTTTATAAATATGGATATAAATAAGGTAACAGCTAATAAATTAAATATGACCTTTTCTACCATCATTTCCACCTATCCTCTTATAAATTATTCAATATATTTTAAAATATTTTATCCTAAATGTCTATATCACATAAAATAATATGCAGAAAAATTGTAATAAACTTCCTAAAAGTATAAATAAATGAAAAATAGAATGTGCATATTTATGTTTTTTTCCTATGCCATATATTATTGCACCTATTGTATATGCAACTCCTCCAGCTACTAGCAATATTACTCCACCTATTCCTAATAATTGTGGCAACAAATTTGCTTTTATTATTATTGTCCATCCCATCACTAAATAACATATCATTGAAAATACTTTATATTTCTTTAAATCTATCGCATTTAATATAATTCCCAGTACTGCCACACCCCAAATAATACCAAAAATTGTCCAACCTATTGCTGTATTATATTCTCTAAAAGTGCATAATGCAAATGGTGTATATGAACCTGCTATTAACAAAAATATTGTACAATGATCTAACACTTGTAAAACTTTTTTTCCTTTACATCTCGGACTTAAACCATGATATATGCTTGACATTGTATATAATATTATCATAGTTGTCCCATATATTGCACTACTAACTACAGCATATGCATCTCTATGTACTGCTGACATTATTATACATAAAACAGTTGCAACAACTCCTAATGTAGCTCCTATAATATGTGAAGTCATATTAAATATTTCCTCGCCTTTTGTATATGTAGGTAATACCCTATCCTTTAACTTTGTCCTATTCATATTTCTCCTTTACATTCAATATATAAATTATATCAGAAAAATACACAATTTCAATATATATGAAAAATTTCTTTCTTATATATATTCTACTTATTATCACTTTCAAATTACAATTTGGCTATATTTTTCTATTATTTTTTATGTTCTATATGTTTGATACCTATTTCAAAAACTTCTTTAACATGATCATCATCCAATGTATAAAAAACTTCCTTTCCAGATTTTCTACATTTAACAATTCCGCTTCTTCTTAATGTCCCTAGTTGATGTGAAATAGATGATTTACTCATTCCTAAAACATTTGCAATATCACACACACACATTTCATTCTGATCTAATGCAAATAATATTTTTGTTCTCGTAGTATCACCAATAATCTTAAAAAATTCTGCTAATTTATTAAATGTATCCGCGTCTGGCATTTTTTCCATTGTAATATCAACTACATCCTGATGTATTACACTACAGTCACATATAAATTCATTCCTAGACATTTTTTTCCTCCTATTTTATATTATGATTGAACAATCGCTCAATTATACATATATTATAATAGAACACCTATTCAATGGTCAATAGCTATAAAGTCAAATACAAAATAAATGTTTATTTTCTACAATTTCCATTTTTTATAAATTTGTAGTATAATTATATTATAAGTTATTACTTAAGCATCGCCCTTGTGGGCAGGAGGTTTTTATGCAAAAGAAAAAAATACTATTTTTTTCTTTTTTTGTCACTACATCATTGATTTTAGTGATAAAAAAAACTGAAGATTATTGGTTCAATCGGCTAGCCGATAAATATTTTAACTTTTAATTTAACCTGTAATCTTTAAAATTTTTAGGCTGATATACTAACTAATTACCAGTATATCAGCCTTTTTCTTTTATTTTGTTTTATTAATTTGAATATATTTTCCGCTTCTGCTTATTGAAAGCGAATATTTATTAGATACTAATTTTCCATATCTTTGATTTCCATTAAGATTGTCATTTACTATATTCACAAAATTATCAATAGCACTACTATTAAATTTAGCATCTAATGTACTAATAATGTATCTCAATTCCTCTTCTACATTTTTTGAATTTTCTTCATAGTATAATTGTATATCTACATCTTCAACATTTCCATTTTTATCAAAATAATACTTAACCTCTGATGTTTTGAATTGGTCCGTATTTTCTTTTATATATGTACAAACCTCCTCATTAAAATTATCAGCTACATATCCAAAATTCAAATAATTATCTTTTAACCTATCTTTACTTACATTTATATTGCTAACATATTGTGGATTTTGAACATATCTTACTGACAAATCAATTATTGAAATAACAAACGCAATTATAAATACTATAATAGCTCCAACTATTACACGAGCTCCAAATGAAATTTCATTACCACCTTTAATATCACACATTCCATTATATATTTTTGGAATAACTAACTTTTCGTTATTGTCACACATATAAATCAAAGACTTTTGATTCTCACCTATTAATTTTGGATTATTATACTCCTTTTTATCATATAGCTCTGTATCAAAAAATTTCTCAGTAAATTCTTTATCCATATTTAGTTTTATTGAATTTATTATAATTTTTATATTTATAATCGAAAAATTTCTTGAAACTACATTATAATCTCCAATATTTTTTAGGGCATCAATAACTAATGCACTATCTATAATATTATCCAAATCACTCGTATTTCTAATTAATTGAATTCTCCCCCTTATAATTTTGCCATCTTCAAATTTATAAGAGTCTCTAAGAGCTAATTCCATTTGTATCATCTTGTATACTAATATTACAAACATTGCCACAGGTACAAAAATATATACAAAAAAATTGTATGTTACTAAACCCAAAAAACTTGTCATAAATGTATAAAATGCTAATATTCCACATCCTACTGTAAACATACTAATAACAGCTACAAAAGGTGAAACATACTTATTTAATGCTTTTGTTTTTCTTTCAACTTCAAACGAAGGGCAAAAAATTTTTCCTTTATTTTCCACTGTTTTTTCCTCCTACTTTGTAAAAATGTGCTTCATTTATCTTTTTATATTGATAAAGCACATAGTTTAAATACTATGTGCCTGTATATTTTTATTATAATTAATTCAAAATAAAATGTCAATTATAATTTATCAGTTAATATTTCTTCTAATTATTTTCTAATTCCATTATTGTAATTGAGCCACTCTCATTTTCATCTGTTGTCATTTTTACATCTACTTGAATGTTTTCTTTTTCAAGCTCGTCTTTATTAATATCTACCTTCATTTGCGAGCCGTCTACATTTTTTTCATAATTTACCCAATGTTCACCATCTTTATCTATATATTCTTTTCCATTAATTTCTTCCTCTTTCTCATCTTTTACAAAAATCACTTTCACAGTATCTTTTATATTTTTTACTAATTGACCATCTGTTGAAGCATCCACAGTAACAAAGCTTCCCGATAACACCAGCACTGTTAGCATTGTTGCAAGCAAAACATGTTTTCTAGTATTTTTCTTCATTATACATTCCTCCTTTAAGTTAGATATAGTAATATTATCCTTAAATTTTTTTAATAACCTTTCATTTAATTCACTCATATACTATACCCTCTTTCTTTTAATTTCTTTTTTATATTTTTTCGAATTCTACATAACTTTGTTTTTACATTCACATTTGAAATGTTTAATTTATTAGCAATTTGCTTAGTTTTATAAGAATCATAATAAAATAAAGTAAAAATTTGATAATCTTCTTCTGATAACTCATTTAGTACATATTCTAATTCTTCTTTTTCTAATTTATCATCTATTATAAGATCAAAATCTGTTATATCTATATTTACATTTTCTTCCAATAACGTAATACTATGTTTTTTACTAACTTCTGTCATTTTCTTTTTAGTCAAATTATGTGCTATACTAGATATATATGGTTTTATCAGTCTGCTCTCATCCAATTTTTCTCTATTTTTCCATAATACCAAAAAGACATCTAGCAAAATTTCTTCAATATCCTCATTAGTTAAAAAAGTTCCACATATATTTTTAACTACAATATACAAATAATTACTATATTCATTTATAATCTTCTCTATATCTATTTCATTATTTATTTTTAGTTCGCTAATTTTTTCATTCAATTTAGACTAAATCTCCTTACTTATACATTTCACTTACATATTACCAATTTTTCCAAAAAGGTTACAAGGATTTTTTTATTTTCCGCTTCTTCAATTTTTACTTGTAGAATATATCTAATAATTATAGTCTATAGAAATAGAATTGAAAAAACACATCTGAAACAATTATACTTGAAACTCTCTAAAATTTTAAAGTCAGTATACTGTTCGTTTAGATGTGTTTTATTATAACTTTTTATTATTTTAATACAAAAATAATACAATGCTAATTAATAACTGCACAAATATTATTTTACTTGTTATTTTATGAATTTTCTCTATTTTCTTTCTCCTTTTTTCTGCATCCCAATATTTTCCGAAATGAACTTCCGAGTGTCCTATATAATCATCAACATCATCTGCATAATTCCCTTTACCTGTAGAATAATTGAAGCCTGCATACCTTGTTTCTGGCAATAATGGTTTATAGATTGATACAATATACCAATATGAAAATACGTTTCCCAATAAAATTGCGATAAACCACTGACCAAAAATCAATATATATTTATTGTTTAAATATTCTGAAATTGCAGGAGAAATATTACCTGCATTAATTTTTAGTATAACATACAGGATATAAGATAAAATTATCCCTACAGATATTGTAAAACATTGAGTTCTTATTTTTCTATGTTTCATTGTTTTATTATATCTATCTTCATTATTTTCTAAAATACTCATTACTTCTGAATATAGATTATGCGCTTCACTTTCCTGATTTGTAGTATCTATATTAATACTCACATCAAATTCCCTAAAATCTAATGATACCGTAACTTTGTTGTATATATTATTGTATTTATCATTTGGGTTTTGGGTAAAAAAAGATACAAACATATAAATTGATATATTTTTTATGCTACTTGGTTCATTCAAATTTTGAACAAACCAGTTATAATCCCCCTCTGTCATATTTTTTCCATTTTTTAATTCTATTGTATAATCTATTTTTGTATTTCCATCTTCGTATTCCCATTGTTTTTCACCATAAGATAGGTTTTTATTTTTGCTCTCTTCTAGTTCAAATTTTTTATCAAACTTTTCCCTATAATCTTCTAAGTAATTTGCAACTTTTATTATTGTTTCTAATGGTATTTGTTTATTTAATACTTTATTATTCATTAAAATTATCCCCTTTTCATAAGTTCAGCATTTACGTTTTTTCTTCTAGTATTTTTGTTATTATGAACATTCCAACTTTCGAATTTTCTTTTACAAATAACGTAACTTATATAACCGATTTTCTATTATAATCCGTTATATCACTACCTATTTTGTTATATAAAGTTTTCACATCTATTTCTTTATTTTTAAGTGCTAACAATTCATTATTTGTTGCCCCAATAAACTCAACAAAATCCACTCTACCGTTTTTTGTATTTAATGTTTGAAATTTTGTATCTGGTATAGTAATAAATCCTGTTATATTTGAAATTTGCCTTGAGTCAATACCTGTAGTTTGTCCTGTATATAAATATTCGTATGGATTAAATATTTCATTATTAGTAAAAGTAATTCGTGCAATTTGTTGTAATAATCCACAAACACACTTGATTTCTTGTTCTTCATCCACATATTCATCTTTTTTTAATTTGAAAGTAAATTCCATTCCATAACCGCTCCACTCCGTATTTTTACTTTCTTTTTCATAAAGTTCTGATAATCCATAAGT
>CANQHH010000010.1 GCA_947623615.1 uncultured Clostridia bacterium
TATTTATCTGTTTCATTCTTAGCATTTGCTCTCCATATACTATTTACTTTTTTTGTATGATCCTCTATTTCTTTTTGGAATTTAGATAACTCTAAATAAAGATTTTTATTATCTTTTAAAACTGTATTTGCACCACAATCTAAACATATTCCCTCTGACATATCTTCTATGGTTGGTACATATTGGCAATTATCACATTGCTCTGCTTTTGTCTCATTTCCACATTTAGGACATGTAATCTGTATTTCTCTATCAGATAAAAATTTGTTACAATTTGGGCAATATGGTTGTGGCTCTATTTTTTCATATATATATCCATTATCATACATTTCTTTAAATATTTTTATTACTTCATTTTTATGAAATTCTGTATCTGTTTTTGTATATAAGTTATATGAAAAACCAAATTTTTCAAGTGTTTGCTTGTCTCTTTCATGATAATAACTTGATATCTCTTTGGGAGATTTATTTTCTTTTTTAGCTCTTTGCGTAATAGGTGTGCCATGACAATCTGTTCCTGAAACATATACTACATTGTCACCCTTTAGTCTATGATATCTTGCAAGAACATCTCCTGAAATTAATCCTGCAATGTGCCCTAAATGCATATCACTATTAGCATAAGGCCAAGCTCCCCCTATTACAATATTTTTCTTTTCCATGTGTTGTCCTCCTTTAATTATAAAATAACTGTTACTACTAAATATTAAATTTAATAGTAACAGAAAATAATTTCTCTAGATTTTACTCCAAAACCAATCTAGACTATTGTCTATGCTTTTCTTTTTCTTTAATTTTGCTTCAATATCATCTACCCATAGATATGATATAAACGATAAAAATACAAATATTAAATCAATTATTATCGAACGTATTGTTAATGTTGCTCCATAAGCTGAAAGATTACCTAGCGTAAATTCTAGCGCATGTAGTACTAGAATCGCAATAAATGTGAATAGCATAATCCCCGTTATAACACTCTTCTTACTTTCATAAGCAAACCACAATACTAATACGAAAAGCAATAACGCAATTAATATTGGAAACGGCTCAGCAAGATTTATCATTGGCATCCATATCCCTCC
Source organism: uncultured Clostridia bacterium (assembly GCA_947623615.1). GTDB lineage: Bacteria > Bacillota > Clostridia > TANB77 > CAG-508 > CALXVA01. Next base: position 1,086 of record CANQHH010000010.1, read on the forward strand.
TATAAAAATTTTTATAACAGCTATTGCTTTTTAGACAATAACTTGTTTTCAATCAATTTTGCAAGGTTTTCTGCTTTTGTTCTTATATACTCTTTATCCTTACCTTCTATCATAACTCTTACAACAGGCTCTGTTCCAGATGGTCTAATTAACACCCTTCCATTACCTGAAAATTCTTTTTCTAGTTCTTCTATTTCTTTTTTTATGTCTTCATCTTTTTCATAGTCATGTTTTTTATCATTATCTACTTTAGCATTTATTAATACTTGTGGATACTTTTGTATTATATCACATAATTTTGAAGATGTCACATTTTTTTCTAACATTATTTTAATTAACATTAAAGATGTTAAAATTCCATCTCCTGTAGGGTTATAATCCAACATTATAACATGGCCAGACTGTTCTCCACCTAAATTATATCCTTCTTCTAACATTTTTTCAAGTACATATCTGTCTCCTACTTTTGTTTGTTCTAATTTTATACCATTTTTTTCTGCATATTTATTTAAGCCCATATTACTTAATATTGTTGAAACTAATGTATCCTTTTTTAATGTACCTTTTTCTTTCATATAATTAGAAATTATGGCAAGAATTATATCTCCATCCATTTCATTTCCTTTATCATCAACAGCTAAACATCTGTCTCCATCTCCATCATAGGCAATTCCAATATTACATTTATTTTCTACAACATATTTTTTCAATACATCTAAATGCGTAGATCCACAATTGTCATTTATATTTACTCCACTCGGAGTATTATTTAATATATAATGTTTTATTCCCATAGCAGTAAATACTTTTTCTGCAACTACTGATGTTGCTCCATTTGCAGTATCTATTGCAACTACAAAATCATCTTTTTTTACATTTTCGAAATCTTCTTCAAAGTTTTTTCTGAAGAAATATACATATTCATCTAATAAATCTGTTCTAATTTCTGACACACCTATTTTTTCATTAACAGCTGTGAAATCATCTATTTTTCCAGAATCCATTATTTCTTCTATTTCTTCTTCTATTTCATCTGATATTTTCATACCTTTATTACTAAAATACTTTACACCATTAAATTCATATGTATTATGAGAAGCAGAAATTACAACACTTGCATCTGCTTTAAGTTTTTTAGTTAAATATGCAACACCAGGTGTAGGAATTACACCTAAAATTTTTACATTTGCACCATAACTTAAAAATCCAGCTGTCATGGCACTTTCAATTAATGTTCCTGATATACGAGTATCTCTACCTATTAATATTGTAGGAGCTTTACCTTTAGTATGTTTAGATAACACATATGCTCCTGCTTTTGCAACTTTATAAACCAAACTAGGTGATAATTCTGTGTTGGCTATTCTTCTTATTCCATCTGTTCCAAAATATTTTCTCATATTACTCTCCTCCATCATAATATGTTCCATGTTTTTTAGTATATCATATATTAATATAATATTTCCATATTTTTTATAATTTTTTATTTAAAATATTCAACTCCAAATTTTACTAATTCATATATTCCATACAGGTTTATAAATGTTAATGATAATATTATTAACACATATATTGCATTTTTTATATTTTTATGTTTTTCAAACACTTTCTCAAAGAATTTATATATCAAACATACAAAAGCCCATGAATAATGCAATGTATATAATATTAGTCCATCTTCAGGAATTCCCCAACCTATTATACAATGTAATATAAATGAAAATACTATCCAAATAAATGCTATTTTTGATAGCAAATCTTTCCTATTTAAGATAAATCCTAATATAGCTATAATTATTATTGTTAATCCTATAATACTTAATTTATTTGTATCCATGCTTTTTATAACTGGCCCATATATCAATACATTTGTATATTCTTCTTCTTCATCAATTTGCACATCAAGAAGAGTATTTTTGTCTACTTTAAACTTTGAAAAAATAATATTATTTTTTGCAAAATTTGTATACATATTAAATTTTTCCATTGCTGAATGTTCTGATATGGAAAATTTCTTAAAATTTGATATTTCCTCTGCTGTTTTGTCATAAAATAGTAAAGCTACTTTTGCCGTTACAATAAATATTGCTAAGAAAATGCAAAATGTACAAAAAATATTTTTTATACTTTGTTTTATATTTTTCCTTTCACCTAAAAATGGAAAGAAAACTCCGAATGTTAGCATATTTCCTGCTGTTGCAATATACATTATCTTTTTATCTTCATTTATTTTATTAATTGAAAAATATATAAATGTAATAAAATAAAATACTGGTATACAATATTGCTCTAAATTTAATAAGGAAAGTAAAGTAGGATATGTTAGCGATATTATTGCTAAAAATAATCCTTTTGCAATTCCTCTTAGTTTCATCATTCGTGCCAATAACGTAAATGCAATAAAAATTAAAACACCTTGCATTATTGCTAGCAATACAGCATATAAATTACTAACAGGAATAATATCCGCTAATAATCTAGGTATTACACTAAATGGTATTGCAAATATTCCAAACAATGGTTGTCTAAAATTATTTTCCTGTGATACAACATTTGTATATGCATCTTGTAAATATAGCCATCCTGTATCAGATGTATAAACTATATCATAATATGGTTGTGCATATGTCTTTCTAATTATTACTTTTTCATAAATACTTTCATCTTCCTCTGAAATAACTTGATTAGTTCTTAAATTTGTTAATTCATAATCATATTTTTCTCTTGAAAGCTTACAACCATAAAATAAATTTGTTAAATTATATATAATCACTACAGAAGTTATTAAAATTGAAGAAGCTATAATTAAATAATTTTTCTCTATTTTATCTAATGTTTTAACATATCGGTTAAAATAATATGCTATTTTGTTATAAAACCAATACAAAAATACTGATATTGCTGGAATTGCCAAAATTGCAAATATAAACATCTGGTCTTTTAACACTTTATATTCCAGTTTTTTATACATGTTCCATGTTTCAAATATTCCTAACAATATGCTAAAAAACAATATCTTTTTATTTTTGTTTTCAAATGTTTTTTCTAAAAACTTAAATTTAAATACTAATACTTGCGATATTATAAATGTTGCTATTGGAAGTATTATATATGCTATCTCTTTTGTTATTTTTGGATCTATCAACATTAAATTCATACATGCTGTCGATATTCCGAATAAAATATTAATTATACATTCCACCAATGGATGTTTCTTCACCACTGCTAGTTTATTATTTTTCATCTTGTCCCCTTTATTCATTTGTTTATTATTTTTTACATTCGATCTGGCATTTTTATTCCTAATAATTCAGCTCCTGTTTTTAATATGATACTTACACAATAAGTCAAATATAAACGTGCATTTTGTATATTTTCGTCATCAACAATAATTTTGTTATTATTGTAAAATCCACTAAATTTTTGTGCTAAATCTATTAAATATCTCGCTATAATGTATGGCTCATATTTCTCTGCTGATTGTTTTATTATATCTTCAAAATTATATATAGATTTTATTATTTCCATAGAACTATCGTTATTTAACATTTCAAAATCTATTTTTTCTATTTCTGGAATATATCCAGCTTTTTTTAGAATACTATTTGTACGTACATATATATATTGTAAATATGGACCTGTTTCTCCATTAAAATTAAGTATTTCATCCCAATCAAATATCTCGTCTTTTATTCTACTATTATATAAATCATTAAATATTATTGCTCCAATTCCTATTATCTCCGCTGTTTTCTCCTTATCTTCTACATCAGAATCCCTATTTTCCATTATTTCTTTAACCCTAGATATAGATTCTTTTAATAAATCTTCTAATTTTACTATGTTTCCTTCACGTGTAGACATCCTACCTGTTTTTAATTGCACCATACCAAATGAAATGTGTACAAGATTGTTTGTATATTTTTCATCTAAATCAAGCATCTTAGCAACCTCAAATACTTGTTTAAAGTGCAATATTTGCTCATATGATGTCAAATATATGGCTTTATCAAAATCATATTCTCTTGCTCTATATAATATTGCAGCTAAATCACGTGTTGCATAAGTTGTAGAGCCATTACTCTTTATTATCAAGCATGGAGCCATTTGTTTATCTTCTAAATCTACAATTTTTGCACCCTCTGAATCTACTAATTTTTTATTTTTCTCTAAAATATCTATTACTTCTTGCATTTTATCAGAATAAAATGCCTCTCCATTTAGTGAATCAAAATGAACATCTAATAAATCATAAACTCTTTGAAATTCTTTTAAACTTAGCTCTCTAAATTTACTCCATAAAGAAAAACAATATTCGTCTCCTTCTTCTAGTTTTTTAAAATTATTTCTACAATCTTCTAGTACACTTTCATCTTCTTTACATAAGCTATTAATTCTTACATATATTTTTGTTAGTTCATCTATAGGATTTTCTTCTATATTGTACTCAGAACCCCATCTTTTATATCCTTCTATTAATTTTCCAAATTGAGTACCATAATCTCCAAGATGATTTATGCCAGTACAATTATACCCTAAAAACTTATATATTCTGTACAATGAGTTTCCTATAACTGTTGAACGCAAATGTCCTATATGGAATGGTTTAGCTATATTAGGTGAAGAATAATCTATAACAACATTTTTTCCATTTCCTATATTGCTACTTCCATATTTTTCTTTTTTCTCGTTAATCTCACTAAATACATTTTTCATCAATTCAATATTATTAACATAAAAATTCAAATAACCATTTATAACTTCTATTTTTGAAATTTCGTTATTTTTAAAATTCAATTTATTTTTTAAATCCTCTGCAATCATTTGAGGAGACTTTTTTAATTCTTTTGCTAATTTAAAACAAGGAAATGAATAATCCCCCATTTTTCTGACAGGTGGTATCTCAATATAATTCTTTAATTCATCAACACCTATATTAGTTATATTTGATATTTCTTTGGCTATTATGTCTTTAAAATCTATCATTTTACCTCTCCTTTTATTTTTTCCATATTATTATATATATTAAATAAAAAATTACAACATCTTGTTGTAATTTTTTTTTATTGCTTTATCATTGGCTAATCACCTAAATTTATTCCTATACTTCTTGCTGTTTTTACTAAATCATGATCCATTGTTACTTTTCTTAAGTTACTTTCTGGAGTGTTACCTGATGCTGCACCTACTTTTTTATTATTTCCTACAACCTCTTCCAAAGATACATAGTCCAATTTTCCATTTTTTATTATAGTAAGTACTCCAAATTTTTCTTGCATTGCCAATTCCATTGCTTTTGCTCCATATTTTGTTGATAAAACTCTATCAAATGCTGATGGTGAACCACCTCTTTGAGTATATCCCAAAACTGTACATCTTGAATCTAAACCAGTTAATTCTTCTAGTTGTTTTGCAACTTGTTCTCCTATTCCTCCTAGTCTATTGTTGTCAACACCAGAACCATTATTTCTTTTTCCTCTAATGCACATTTGACCACCTATTGGTGTAGCTCCTTCTGCAACAACAACTATACTGAAATTTTTACCTCTATTCTTTCTATTTATTATTTTTTGTGCAGCTTTATTTATGTCATATGGTATTTCTGGTATCAATGCAACATCTGCTCCTCCTGCTATTGCAGATTCTAAAGCTATCCAGCCTGCATATCTTCCCATAACCTCTAATACAAGAATTCTGTGATGTGTTTCTGCTGTTGAGTGTAATCTATCTATTGCATCTGCTGCAACAGATACTGCTGTATTATATCCAAAAGTAATTTCAGTACATGCAACATCATTATCAATTGTTTTTGGAATACCTATTACATTTATTCCTTTTAAAGATAAATCTCTGGCAGATTTTTGTGTACCATCTCCTCCTAATGTAAATACACAATCAAAGCCATCATTTTTAATATTTTCTATGCAAATATCTGACATATCTTTAAATACTCTTTCTCCATTTTCTTCAACTGGAAAATTGAAAACATTTGCATTTGTAGAAGAACCTATTATAGACCCTCCTTTAGGCAATATTCCACTTGCTTTACTTTCCGCTTCTGTTGTTAATTGTACATAATTATTACTTAATAATCCTCTATATCCATCTATAAATCCATAACATTCTATATTATTGTTTTCCGCAGTTTTTACTATAGCTCTTATTACCGCATTAAATCCTGAAACGTCTCCTCCATTTGCCAAAATAGCTACTTTTTTTATCATTACACATACCTCCAAATTATTTTAATTTCATACATATTATATTAAACTTGGCCTACATTGTAAAGTGTCTTTAGAGATTTTGTAACATAATTGTAAATTGTTCTCCTAATCACCATCTGGAAATGGATTTCTTGTATCATTAAGCAAATCAATAACTTCTCTTTTCACAGTTGATTGATTGTTTTCAAAATCATCTCTAGCATCTATTGTTTTATCTAACATTCTACTTTTTAACATAATATTTACACTTATTGATACTAGTATTATCAATATTACTATCGTTACTACTAACGCTATTAATGTTATTCCTGATGTTCTTCTTTTTATTCTTTCTAATCGTTTTCTCTCCATTTTTCTCTCCTCCTTTTCGTTATTTTTTACCTTCTCTTTTTCTAAATCAAATTAATATAATTATTTATGGAGTGACGCGCAGTTTGGAGGCTTGTAAAAGCCGACAGTAAGGAACGTAATAAATAACTTATATTAATTTGAGTAAAATCGAATTTACATAAAATTAAAACACTCAAAAAACACAGGCTATCCCCTAACAATAGTCTGCATTTTTAATATACTTAATAAAGACTTTTGAGCCTTGTTTATTTTTTCATTTTCTTTTTCTCTCCTTCTTAGAGTTTCAAAGGTTTCAGAGTTCCCTATGTTTTTTTGTTTCATCTTTTGCTACTCCAATCTTTTGTTTATTTATAGTTATATTCTACACTATTATTTTTTCTTTGGCAAGTAATTTTTCTAATATTCACCCAAAAATCTGCTCAAAATAGGCAAAAGAAAAAATTATATATTTTTACTCTTTATTTGAAATATGTATATTGCTTATTTCTGACTTTAACTCTCTTGTTATAACATTCTGAATTTGAGCAATTTGTTCTTTTTTTAACTCTTTAGATTTCACAATAACATTTATACTTTTATCATTTATAAATATAATTAAGTCTTCAAACCCTTTTGTTTTTATCAAATTTTCTGTTATCATAATTGCATTTTTTAATTCATTTATCTTTTTTATTTCGTTTTGTGCAGTTGTTTTTTGAGATTCACTAATATTAGTTTTATCTAATATTTTTTGATAACTTTCCAACATTTGTGAATACATTGTATCTCTTTCTAATCTAGACTTTGTAAAATATTCATCATTTACTGTACTATTAGTACTAGCTTCAGTAGATTCTTCTTTATTTTCTTTCTGTACTTCTTCATTATTTGCTTGCACTTCTTGTACTTCTTGTTTTGACTGCGTATTAGTAACTTCATTTTTCATTTCTTCCTGGCTGGTTAAATCACTATCATTTGCTGGCTTTGTGCTAACAAGCTGAGCATCACCTATTTCCGCTAATTGTTCAGAGTCAGCTAATGCTCCTGTACTTTGTAATATATCTGCTTGTGATTCCTTTTTGTTATTATTAAAATTCAAATATCCGGCCGTAACCAACATAAGACCTATAACTAAAACAATAACCTGATTTCTTTTTAAAAACTTCATAATATACCCCCAAATCTAATTATTTTTATTCATTTCAAAAACCTGTATTTTATGAGTAGCAACTCCTGTAACCGCTTCAACCGCTTGTATAATATTTGTTTTTACTATGGAATTGCCTGCACCTTCTGCTGTGATTATAGCGCCCTCTATTGTAGGACTTATAACGCTTTGAGTTATAGGTGTTTTTTTCCCATTTTCTTCTTGATATATTATCTCTTTTTTATTATCTGTTTCTGTAATTTTTCTATTTCCACCTTGACTATCACTTTCTTCAGTACTTTTCTCAGATACATCCTGATTATATAGAGGCACAGATTGACTTGTTTGCGAATATGTAACCATAACTTTCACCTTTCCTACCCCATTTATGTTAGATAATATTTCTTCTAAATCTTCCACCATATTATTTTCGTCTGAAGATATCTCCTCTGCTTGTGTTATATCTTGAACCTCAGATGCAAGTTTTTTATTTGCATCATACTGCTGTTTATTTTTATCTGCATTTTCGCTATCATTATTCCATATAAAATTAATTGAAACTATAGTTACTATTAATATAATCAGGAAAACAACCAAATTTTCAATTTTCTTTTTATTGGGTTCTTCTCCCTTTTTTATCATCATTTCCTTTATTTTCCCCATAATCATAATAGTATGTCCTCCTATTCTTTTAAATATATAGGTTTTAATAATTTTAATTAATAATAATATTTTTTTTATTTATATCATAAACATTTCCTAAATATTCCTTTATCTCTTTTTTATCTTTTTCGAGTAAAGTGCTGTTTGTTTTGGTATTATCTGAGCTGTTTGAATCAACTGTATTAGATTGTCCTATTTCTATATCATTTAAATTCCCTATATTTATTAGATTAACATTTTCTATATTACTGTTTTCCATTTCCTGTTCCATATTTTCATTATCAGTCTTATCCTCGTTTTTTATTACACTTAAATTAATTTTATTTAATGTATAATTATCATCATTTTCTATATCTAATTCTATGTAAGTAACTGTATAGCCTTTTCCCTTAAGTTTACTTTTTATATCCGACTTTAGATTTTCCATATATATTTCTCTAATGCTTTCATAATTATTAGCCTCTAATGAATTTTGCATATTACCTTTTTCTTCCATTTGATTTACGTATTTATCTAAATCTATAATATCTGAAACCTCCAAAGTTTTACCTGTGAATTTTGATATTACTGGAGAAATAACTGTAAATAATATGTATATTCCTATAACAACCTTTATATACTTTTTACTACTTCCTTCTGGTAATATCATTTCAATAATAGTTGCTATTATTACTGTAATTATTATTGTTCCTGCCCAATCACTTATCCATTCAATCATAACTTATTTTCTCCTTATCATCTGTACATTAAGCCACTATTTGATATTTTAACTACTAATGTTACACCTATGATAAACATAACCGAAACACTGCATAAGATTGCAAATAACGTTTTAAATGTATCTCCCATTTGCTCCAGCAATTTTATAATCTTTTCATCTGCTATTGGTTGGCATATTGCAGAGCCTAAGTAATAAATAATCATGAGAACTGCCAATTTTATAACTGGAATTATGCAAATTCCAATAACAACTATAACCCCTATCAATCCAACTGCATTTTTCAAGATAGAGCTACAACCTATTACTGTATCAACAGCGTCTCCCAAAATCTTACCAACTACTGGTATAAAATTTGATACTGCAGCTTTTGTAGTTTTAGCAGTTAATCCATCTACACTACTACTCAATGTTCCTTCTAGTGATACAATTCCTACAAATATTGTTAAAATCACACCTAAGGTCCATACTACACTAGATTTAAAAAACTTTGACAATTTGTCTATTTGTATTTTATCAGACACCTTAGAAACAATACCCAAAGCAGTTGAAACAAGCACTAAAGGTAATATAACTGAATTCATCAAGTTTCCAATTAATGTAATAGCAAATAATAAAATTGGTTGCACCATATTAGCAGATACAATGCTACCAGTAGATAAAATAAGTGTCATGAGTATTGGTATCAAGCAATTCATGAACCCAACTAAGTTCTGAATTGAATCTCTAACCATGTCCAAAATTTGTGTAAAATTAGTCATTATTAATGTTACAATAAGTATATATTGTACGTAATATGTAATTTGTGAAATACCTTTATTTTCGAGTCCATCAGTAATACTTTTTAAAATACTATGTATAATAATTATAACTATTATACTTCCCAATACTGTTATTGAGCTTATTACCTCTTTTCCAAATATATTAGCAACACTTTTAATTAACTTTTTATTATCAATATTTCCAGACAAGGCAGATGTAAATAATTCATTTATATCAATATCCTCATAAACTGAACTAGTATATTTATCTGACTCTTTCAAAAAAGCAGAAATATTCAACAAATCTTTTTGTGAATTCATCTGTCCTTCTATCATCTCATCCATCTCGCTACTCGCCCAACTCACATTCATGCACAAACTCAACCACACAATTATTATTAGGGACAGACCCTTTTTCCTTTTTTTTAGGATTTGGGGACAGGTCATATTATTTTTCTCCTTTATGGCAAAATTTTAACAACTGTTTCTAAAAGGCTTGCTATAATTGGTATTGACATGGATATGATTATAATTTTCCCACCCATATCCATTTTATTAGCTATCGCTGTTTCTCCTGAATCTTTACATATACTTACTGCAAATTCCGTAAGAAATGCAATACCCGTTATTTTTATTAATAACACCAAAAACTCGTTATTTACCGCAGTTTTATTAGAAAGGTTAGTAAGCAAATCAATAATGGCAGAAATTTTATCTATTACTAGCATTAAAATCATTGCGCCTGCAATTAATGACACATATATTGTAAATTCTGGTCTATATTGCTTTAAAATAATAATAATGATGAGTGCAAGTAGTCCAACACATATAATTTTTATAATATCCATAATTTTTCCTTTCTAATCCAAACCTATAGCCCAAACATGGTTCTTACCGTTGTAAATAAAGTGCTAATCTCTTTTATTACCATAGTAAGAACAATAACAAGCCCCGCAAGTGTTGTCATCATAGCTTGATCTTCTCTTCCTGCTCTTACCAATACTTGGTGTAATACAGCTACCAATATACCTATTGCCGCTATTTTAAATAACAAATTTATATCCATAATTTATCCCTTTCATATTAATATTATTACTAAAGCCAGTCCAATTACACCTCCTAACGTCTTGTACATTTTTCCATTTTTCAACTTTTCACCTTCTGCCAATTCAATTTGCTTATTTAAAAAATTATCCACTAATTCTATTTCACTTATCTGCCCTTCTATATCTGTTTTACCCAACAATTTTCCTAAATTTTTCAAAATTTCTTTATCTTCTTTATTCATACTGCTCTCTACCTCATCTATGCTGTCAACCCATGCGATTCCTGCAGACTTTTCATTCATCATCTTATATGAATTGTCAAAAATCTTACCAACATTTCCATCAATTTGCTTAGCTATTTCCTCAAAAATCTTGGGAATTGGCTCATATGTAAATTTTATCTTAGTCTCAAACATACTCAGCGCATTTTTCATGTTTTTCAGTTCACTTACTCTATTTGTATATTTCTTAGATATTAGTATTCCTATATACAAACAAGACATAAACACCAACGATAAAATCGCTATTTTTACCATTATCATATTAAGCTTTCACACTCCCCAAACACCTCAATTTCTCATGTTCCGAAATTATCTGCCTACCTTCTTTTATAAAAAGTATCCTCTCAAATGCATTTATTTCATATAATTGTCCTAGCATCGGATTATGTATCACATCTTCTATGCTAGAGCCATGCGCTGTACATAAACATTTCACACCGCTACGTATTGCATATTGTATAGCTTTTACATCATCTAAAGTTCCTATTTCATCTGCAACAATCACTTTAGGATTCATTGAACGAATAAGCATTTTCATTCCCACATCCTTTGGAACATTGTCCAATACATCAGTTCGCACTCCAATATCATTTTGAGGACTCCCCTTATACATTGCAGCAATTTCTCCTCTCTCATCTACTACACCAATATTTATCCCTTCAAATTTACATTCTTCTATTCCATTGCTCAACTTCCTTACCAAGTCTCTCAAAATCGTTGTTTTGCCTCGTCCAGGCGGAGATACGATTATAGTATTGAATATATTATTATTCTTCAGATCCAATACATATTTCAAAATTTGATTACTACATTCAAATACCTGTTTAGCAATTCTAAAATTCAAACTATATATATGAGATATATTTATTACTTGTCCGTCTTTTATAATCGCATTACCTGTTATTCCAACTCTATGCCCGCCCTTTACTGTTATATATCCATTACATATTTGATTCTGATATGTATAAATTGAATTATCACAAATTTTTTGTAATATCTCTAATAAAATATCTGTATTTACCTTAAAGTTAATTCTAATTTCTTTATACCCATTCCTCAAAAAAACTGGGCAATTATTTCTCAAACGAATCTCTTCTATCTCTTGTAAATCATGTTGTTTCAAAATATTTCTTAATTCATTTGGAAAATATAACAATATCTCTTCCATAACATTTTCCCCAAAATAAAAATACAACATATATTAATATATATGCTGTATTTTTGTTTTTAGAACCTTTTTTATTATTTTTATTCTTCTTCCCAATTATGATATACATTCATTACATCGTCCAAATCTTCTAATCTATCTAGTAATCTTTGCATTTTTTCACCATCTTTTTCATCTAGCTTAATGTATGTAGATGGTACCATTTGAACTTCTGCCTCTAAAAATTCTATTCCCTTCTCTTCTAGAGCTTCTCTAACCTTACTAAATTCTTCTGGTGCAGTTGTAATTTCATAACATTCTTCTGTTGTTTCAAAATCCTCAGCTCCATTATCTAATGCAATCATCATCAAATCATCCTCAGATAAATCTGTTGCCATTTTATCTATTACTATTACACCTTTTTTAGAGAAAAGATATGATACACAACCTGATGTTCCTAAATTTCCACCTGCTTTATCAAATGCATGTCTTACATCTGCAGCTGTCCTATTTTTATTATCTGTACTTGCCTCAACTATAACTGCAACACCATTTGTTCCATATCCCTCGTATATTATCTCTTCATAATTAGCACTGTTTCCAGCTCCACTTGCTTTTTTTATAGCATTTTGTATTGTGTCATTTGGCATGTTATTTGCCTTGCATTTAGCAATTATATCTTTTAGTTTAGAATTACCCGCTGGATCTGGACCTCCTGCTTTTACTGCTACTAATAACTCTCTTCCTAATTTAGTAAATATTTTTCCTCTTGCTGCATCTGCTTTTCCTTTTTTAGCTTGAATGTTATGCCATTTGCTATGTCCTGACATGGTTAATTCCTCCTTTATTATTCTTGTACTTTTATATAATAACACATTTTTTCATTTTTGTGTAGCCTTTTTAAATATATTATTTATAAAGTCTTTTTACTTGATACTCATAATGATTATCTGTTTCTATAATAGTAGCATAAAGCCCTTTACCATTTGCAGTCATTTGATCACTACTTCTGTCTTTCTCCGCTTTTTCAACAAAATCGTCTATTTCTTCATCTGTTAGCTCTGCATTATTAACTTTAATCAATTTTTTCCAATAATATACAGCTGTTTCTTCTTTATATCCTTCTTTATCAAAATATATAGAAATTAGTTCTGCATTATCTTTCTTTACATCTTCCGTAAATTCGACTGGGCTAACATAACAAGAAATATTTTCCGTCATAACATACCAATATAAACCTTCATCTTTATCAATAGAAAGATCTTTGGCTGGAGTATTTGGCTTTCCGGACTTCATTTCTTCATTAAACTTTTCTATTACATTTTCTACCGTTTCCTTTTCCACAGAACCATATTCATCTACTAAATCTGCATATTCTTTTTGATTATTTTCTACTTTAGAAAAAATAAACGCTAAGCCTACAGCAACAATAAGTAAAACTACAATTATAGAAATTATAATAATTTTCTTCTTCATATTCACATCCTCCATTCTTTCATTTATGAAATAGTATACTATCTCATAAATTTTTTGTCAACTTTGGCTTAGAATCACAAAACAGGAATTTGAACTACCTGCTCAAATTCCTGTTTTTAACTATCTATAATTTTCTTCTTCCTTTATGTTGTTATCTGACTTTTCCGTATTTTCTATTGTTTCAGATGTACTCATGCTTTGGGCATTTTTTCCATAAGTATGGTAAGTTCCATTAGCAGATGTTTTTTCAACAAATAGTTGATGCGAAGTTTTACTTTGAGCTTCATTTTTTTCAGAAAAATCAGTATCTATAACCTCTTTATACTCTTGCTCTTTAGTTTTACCAATTTTAGGTTCGTTGACTCTCCCTTTTTCTCTCATGATTCTTTTTTGCTCTAACTTTTCTTGCATTTGTTCTATTTTGTTTACTATTTTTTGCACCCATCTTGCTATTGGATTTCTATTATAATGCGTTATTGCTGTTTCTTTACTTTCTTGAATATCTTCTTGCTTACTTTCTTTATCTTCTTCTGGTTTAGTTTTCTCAATTTGCGCCTCTAATTCTTCTATTTGCGCTTTTCTATCTAATATTGTTTGAGCTAACTCTTGAATAGCAGCAGGGTCACTATTTAGTAGTCCTAGTTCCATTCTTCCTTTATATATTCTTTCTGCTTCTGCCTGCTGTTTTTTTAAGTTTTCTAATTTTTCTTCTAAAGTTTCAGGATTTCGTATCCCGTTTTCATTTATAAATTCTTGCTTTTCGCCATCAATTCTTTTTTCTGAATTTTCTAAATCTTCAAATTTACCATCAATTTTTCCTCCCATCTTTAACGCCCCTTTTACCATCAAATTATTCATTTATATTATAATATTCTTTAAATATTTTCTTTGTAGTTTTATAACTTGGTTTTACAAAGTCACTACTCCAAGCATTATCTAGCAATTCAAATCCTTTATTTTTATCTACTTCTGTTCCTAATCCATAAAAATACATTTCTCCCAAGTATGAATCTATTATAAAGTTTAAATCATATGGAACACAATTTTTTAATTCATTAAATAATCTTAATGCTTCTTCATAATTCTGTTTTATTCCTTCTCCTAGGAAATTCATTTGAGCCACTTCCATTTTTGCTCTTATATCTTTTTTCATTAACTCATAAAATAAATTATATGCTTTTTCTTTATCTTTTTCTATTCCAGTACCGTTTTTATAACATCTTGCTAAGAAATATTTGGCATCATCAGAATAATTCTGTACCATTTTCCAGCCTTTTACTGCCTCTTCGTAATTTTTTTCTATGCCTATTCCATAATAATATCGAATACATAATTCATTCATTAAAAAAGCTAATTCATACTTATCTACATTTTCATTTTTTGATTTTTCATCTATTACTTTTTTTATTTTTTCTGTTGGCTTGCTTTTTAACATAATTTTATGCGCTAAATTTTCTACATCTTTTCCTGATTCTATTAAATATAAAGAATCATAGTTAAGTGTTCCGTTATAGCTATATTCTTCTACCATTTTTCTTGCTTTTTTTAATGTGTCTATATATTGTTCCATTGTTAATTTAGATAATTCTTTTTGTATTTGAAATACAGGATGATTTTCCGCAAATTTATTTATCCATTCATCCCAATTTTCAAGTGATTTTTCTTGTATTATGTATAAGGCATTATCCATTTCTTTTACAACACCTTTCATACAATAATCTTTAGTACCTTGTTCTGTTAATGCTAATACATAGTAAATAAACATTTCCATCATTTCTTTTTCCATATCACGCTCTCCTTAAATTCTTTTGTTTTTTTTTATTTTACCATACCTTTAAAATTTAATCAATTTTATTTTTGGCTTTTCTCCTATTTGTTAAGTAAATTATTTATTATCTGCACTTTTTTCTAAATTAATATAATTATTTATGGAGTGACGCGCAGTTTGGAGGCTTGGTAAAGCCGACAGTAAGACGCGGAATAAATAATTTATATTAATTTGGATATATGTAAAAAAACACAGACTACATCTTAAAAATAGTCTGCATTTTAAATATACTTAATGAATTTTTTTCTCATTATAATCATCCAAAAAGTGATGTTTCTCATCTTTTCTTCTATATGAAATAAGTG
>CANQHH010000011.1 GCA_947623615.1 uncultured Clostridia bacterium
AAAAACTACCCGTTCAACGGGTAGTTTTGATTAGCCCTCTAAGGGCATAATACTGGCTAGGACTTAAGTCCTTCTGATAGTTTGCCTTCTGCATCTTGTTTTCCAGCTGCTACTTATCGTAGCTATTTTTATTTTCTTTTTTCTACTCTTTCTCCCGTGAATGGATCTATATATTCTTTTATACTTATCTGATCATATTCTATATCTTCATTTAATTGATTCTTTATATATTCTTTTATTGCCTTCTCATTTTTCCCTACTGTATCTACATAATATCCTATACACCAAAATTGTCTTTTTCCAAATTTATATTTTAAATTTGAATACTTATCAAATATTCTTAATGTACTTTTTCCTTTTATATATCCCATAAAACTTGCTATACTCATCTTTGGTGGTATTTCTACCAACATATGTACATGATCTGGACACATTTCTCCTTTTATTATTTTTACTTCTTTATACTCACATAATTGTCTTAATATTTTTCCTATATCTTGCTTTATCTGACCATAAATGGCCATCCTTCTATATTTTGGTGCAAATACTATATGATATTTGCAATTCCATTTACTATGTGCTAAACTATTTACATCGTCTTTCATTGACGTTATACCTCCTTTTATAATTGATTTACAGTCGGCAAACTATATCTCAATTATATCACTAGGAGGTTTTTTCATACATTGCTATCGCTTTTTTAGAACCACCCGTATAACGGGTGGTTTTCTTTTATACAATAAAAAGGAAGGCTCATTTCAAACCTTCCTTTTTGGGAAATATGAGATGATGCTTTAAGCACAACCATCTCCGTTTATTTTGTTTTTTCATTTTTGCTTCTCCTTTCTTTGGTATACTGTACTAATATCATTTATATGTAAGACTATAATGTTTCAAATTAGACATATACTAAAAAAAGGTATATCGCTAATATAAATAATTTCCCTAGCCAATTAATAGCTAGAGAACAATATTTGTTGAAACATTGTAATCTCAAAGCTATTAAATAGCTTTCATGGGAAAATATCTATACCCAAAAATGAATTTTAGACATTTCCCAATGTACTATAAATTTATTTATGTACATTTTAATTATACCATAAAATGGTAATTTTCTCAATATTTATTGAAATATATAATAATATATGATATATGATATAACGCATTATGTAAACATTGTATGGTCGCTAATAATAAAATATTTTTAATAAGAGGTTTTTTTATGTATGATACAAATATGGAAAACTTAGGAGAAAAAATAAAATACTTTAGAAAAACAAGAAATATGAGTACAGAAGATTTAGGAGAAGCAATAGGAAAAGTAAAACAACAATTATAAGGTATGAAAATAATAAAATATTACCAGATATTTTAACAATAATAGAAATATGTAACGCATTCAATATAGACTTTAATGATTTATGTAATAAATCAATGCACAGCTTAGAAACAAATATAAATCAAAACCCATTTAATAATAATCTGTTATACCTATACTACATTAGCAAAGGTGGAATAATTATATCAAGCTTAGAAATAACAGAGAATAATACTTCTAACTATATAATCATGAAAAATGGACTAACTAATAAAAAATATAAGCAAGAATATACAGGAGTAATGGAATGTACATATAACACCGCATTTATATGTTTAACTAATGCGATTAGTAACCCAGGACTTGATAAATTTCAAATAGAAATAGATTTACATTCAAAGATACAAGAAATGTATTACGGAATATTTTTGGGAGTATCAGATAACACTCATAGACCAACAGCCAGAAAATGTATATTAACGAATAAACTGATAGTATCAACGAAAGATTTAGCAAAATTATTTGAAAAATTAAGAATAAATAAAAACGATATAAAAGATATGGAAAAATAAAATACTGGGATATGAAAACATAAAATATTACAGATTATGTAATTAATATAAGCGTATAAAAATAAAAAAATATTAACTAACTAAATTTTAATAAAAAAATTTAGTTAGTTTTTTTGTTAAAATAAACATAAAAAAACAGGTGCACAAAAATCACCAAAATTATGAACTTTCACTATATATTACTCTTTTTACAAAAAAAGTATAAATAAAACTTGAATTTCGGTGCGTATTATGCACCTTTTTGCGTTTTCATAAAAAAATAAAATAATTTTTAATAAAAAAAGTGCACATAATGCATCTAATAATTTTTTTGTCTTTATTTTTAAATTATGTTAACATAAAATTAAGTTATATAACTGAAAATTTTCCGGAAAAAATATTTAATAAAAGGAGTACTTTATATATGAAAAAAGAAAAAATATCATTAAAAAAAGATATTAATTTACCAAATGAAAAAATTGTACAAATTATTGAGGATAATTATTATGAAAAATCAATGAGAGAAGCTGATAATTCAGATGTAACAATTAATCATTTAGAAAATATCTTTACAAACGAAACTTATTATTTAGCAATGAAAATTGTACCACTACTAGAAAGAAAAGTATTGTATTTGACACATATTGAAAATATAAGATTAAACGATATTTGTAAAAGGTTAAAATTACAAAAAAAAGAAGTTGTTTGTTTAAGAGATAGAGGAATAAATCATTTTAAGCATAATTTAATTATTTTAAATAAATTAAAAAAATTAAATCAAATTAATAGAATAAATAGTGGAAGGATAAAAAAATGAAAAATAAAAAGTTAATAAGTAGTCTCGAAAATAAAACAAATAATATTACCCCTATTAGAGTATTATATAAAAAAGTTGGACAGGTACCAGAAATTAAAATTATAAATAATATATATAATTTTAAAAAATTTATTGTATGTAAACAACTTGAAATTTTACCATATCAAAATGTATTTATTATTTTTAATAAACAAAAAAGAATACCAAATACTCCAATTAACGTTATATTTGATTTATATAATATTAAAGGTGATTTATTTATTGTACAAATAAACAGAAAAAAACGCGAATTCAAAAGTTTATCTCAAGAAGATATTATATGGTTTACAGAAGACTTAATAAAGAAGATCTTTAATAAACCAACATCTAAAAATAAGCAAATAAAAAAATATTCACAGGATTTTATTACAAAAATGCAATTTTCAAAAATAAATGAAAATTCTAATTTTGAAAACAATTTAATTAGTGTGCTTACAGATATTAATTTAACTTTAGCAAGTTTAAATATAAATAATAAAAAATAATATGGAGGTAAAAAATGAATATTGAAAATGAAATACAAACAACAATTGAAGCAAAATGCAATTGTGAATTAGAAAAAAAATAGTAACAGATTATTTAAATACAGTAAAAGATCCATTTAAAATATTATCAGTATCAGATGTTTCAAAAGATTTACATATTGGAATAAATCAGGCTTATGACTTATTTAAACAAGAGGACTTTCCAACAATAACAATTGGTAAAAGAAAAACTATAACCTTAGCAGCATATTTGCTTTGGAAAATGAGTAAGAAGGGAGCGTAATTTTATGGCAGAAAAAGGAAGCAGTGAAGGATATGTATTTTTTAATAGACAAAGAAAAAAATGGAATGCACAATATAGAGAATATGACATAAATACAGGAAAAGTAAAACTAAAAACTAAAAGTTTTAAAACCGAAGATGATGCAAAAAAATATTTAGATACAATTATGTATCAAAAAGAAAATCCTTTATATATTAAACATAATGGCATACCACTTTGTGAAGTTATGAAATCAAATTTAAAATTAAAATTGGATACTAACCAGATAACACCTACTCAATTTGGTAGAGTAACAAGAACAATTGAAAAAATAGAAAAAACGCCAATAGGTTCTAAAAATATAGATAAAATAACCTCAGACGAAATACAACAATACCTAAATTCTCAAACATATTTAAGTAATTCTTCAATAAATAAAATATATCAACAATTTAATCAAACCTTTAAAATTGCAATAAATAAAGGATATCTACTAAAAAATCCTATGATAAATGTTATAAAGCCTAAAAGCGTAAAACAAGATAAAGAAGTTAGAGCATTGACATTTGAAGAACAACAGGAATTTACAGATTATCTTTTGAGTAAAGATTTAAAAAACTGTAAATATAGAAATGTTTTTTTGATTCAAATGTATATGGGATTAAGATGCGGAGAAGCTTTAGCACTTACAACACATGACATTGATTTAAAACATAAAAAAATGAATATACATAGAACTTTAACCACTGATGAATATAATGCTATTATAATGGGAAATACAACAAAAACTTATGCAGGAAAAAGAATTGTACCTATTCCGGATTTTATATATCCATATATTGTTGAACAAATGAAAATAGCTGAAAATCAAGAAAACAATGAAGAAAAATTATTATTTAAACCATACAACGCTAAATATACTAGAAGAACAAATGTAAATTCTGAATTGCAACGAATTTTAGAACGCTATTTTGGTATAACAGATATTTCTACTCATAGTTTAAGGCACACTTTTGGAACTCGTTGTATTGAAAGCGGTATGGCACCTGTTGTTGTTCAAAGACTTATGGGACATAAAGATATTGGAGTTACACTTAACACCTATACTACTGTTTTTGATAAATTTAAAGAGAAAGAAATTGATAAAGTAAATCAGTATTATCTTGATGAAAATATGATAAAAAGTAACATGCTAAATGAAGAAAATAATATTGAAAATGAAAGATAAAAATAGCTTTTACATTTACAAACTATTATATGTATTACAATAAAAGTTAATATAAATTAAGAATAATTAAACAAAATTAAAATAAATGGCTAAAAATCAGCTTTTAGTTTGGCTTTTTTAAATGTTTAAAAATGTTGTTTTTAGTGTAATATTAACTTCTTTGTGAAACCCAGTATTATCAATACTTTCAGCGAATGTATGTTGTTTAGTAAATATAAAAGTTAAAAATAGTAAAAAATCGTGAAAAGCCTTATAGCTCTAGTGAAATATGGTTTTTATAAATTAAGAAAAAAATAATACAGGTTTTAAAAATGAAAATAGCCTGTATCCTTAGATACAAGCTACTTTCATCGATTTTTTCTATGGTTGCGGGGAGTCTACAAAAAGATTGGTATACTGCCTACTTCAGCACCTATTGGTTACAATCGTGGTAAAATACGGGAAAATAATTAGAAATATTTTAAAATAATTTATATTAAATAGATGGATTTTATTTAAAAATTCATCTATTTTTATGGGTTCCAAGGGCAAAGCCCTGGCACACGGAGAACTTTGTTACAAAGTTCTCTAGTGTGTTAGAGAACTTATGTGAGCCAAATATTTTAATAAGTAACATTTATGTTGTTTATTAAAAGTTTGCGAACATTGTTCTCTTAAAGCTATGCAAGGCAGCTTTTTATAAAATAAATATATTGAGAGGAGAAAATTTTGTATGAGTTATGCAATTATAAGAAACGAAAAATATACCAAAGATGAAATGATTATGTTAGCTCCTCATAATGAAAGATTCAAAAAAAAATATTCTAATAAAAATATAGACTTGTCAAAAACAAGTCAGAACTATCATTTAAAACTACCAAAGGAAAAGACTTATTTAAAAGAATACAACAGATTAATAAAAGAAAATAATTTATTCCAAGGGCAATTACATAAAAATAGTATTTATGTATGTGAAGTAATATTAACTTCAGACAACTCATTTTTTAATGAAATTGGTAAAAAAGAAACAAAGAGATATTTTGAAGAATGTTTTAAATTTATGACAGAATATAAAGGAATTGGAATAGAAAATATATTAACTGCTGTTGTTCATTTAGATGAAGAAACTCCACACATGCACTTAGTATATATCCCAGTAGTAAATGCAAAAGATAAAAAAGGAAATAATATAAAGAAAATTTCTGCAAGTGAATTTTGGAAAGGTAAAGATAGTTATAAAAAACTACAAAATCAATTTTATAAATATATTACAGAAAAGGGATTTAATTTAGAAAGAGGAAAAGAAAATAAAGAACGAGAACATATTTCTACTGATGATATGAAAAAATTAACTAATTTTTATAATACAAAACAATTTAAAAAGAATCTAAACAAGCAAAAAGATCAAATAATAAGTTATGAAGATGTTCAAGAATTTTATAAATATGAAGATTTTACGAAAGAAAATATAGATAAAAAATTAATTTATCCAATAATAAAATATAATAATAGTTTATTAAAACAAAATCATGATTTATTACTAGAATTATCTAAAGTTAAAAATGCTAAAAAATATTATTCGGAATTAAAAATAGAAAACAATCAAATTTTAAATAAAAATCAAAAACTAGAAGAAAAAATAAGAATGAATAATATTGAATTAAATGCTTGTTATAAAGTAATTAAAGAACTTCTTGATAAAAATAAAAAAATAGAGGAAATCATAAAGGATAAATTAGGAATTGAGATAATAAATGATAAAGATTTAAATAACTTAAATAAATAATTATATAATAATAAAAAAGTAATTGATAAATTAATACTATTAATATAATTAATTATCAATTACTTTTCTTTTTTGTCCATTCTTTAGCTTCAGCATCTTTAAATCTTTCATCCGCAAAAAATTCAGATAAATTAGTTCCTAAACCTTCACAAATATATAGCAAATTTTCTAATCTAATTGTCTTTGTTTTTCGTGTTAAAAACATTGCAATAGTAGAACTATATACACCTGAAAGACTCTCTAATTTATAGATAGTGATATTTTCTTCACTCATTAATTCTTTTATTTTTAAGGCGACCAAATCAGAAAAATCCATATCATATACCACCTTCTTCCCTATTTTTTAATTTTAACAAACTATAAATTAAGAACCTCTCAGTAAATTGAGAGAACTTTCAATAAAATAGTTCCATAAATTGAGAGAATGTGCTATTATAATGAAAAAGGAGTAATAATTATTATGGAAAAATTTGAGGAAAGTTATACAATTAGAAATAAATCGAAGTTTATAGAAGAAACTAAAAGAATTAAAACACAAAAAAAAGAATTTGAAGAACTTAAAGAAAATTTAGAGGAGTATTTTAATTTTGAAATAACAGACTATATTGTAAGTGATATTCTGGATTGTGAAACATATAATCATGTTTGTTTAATGATAAATTTAGCTGTTATAAACAATAGAATTTCATTAAAAAATAGCATAACTTTAAAAAATGAACTCAAAAGATTATTTAAAATAAATGATATATTTGATACATTTGATACAAACAATTATATAATGCACCAGTAAACGAATCAGATGATTGAAAATTATTTGATTTTGTATTTCAATTGCCCAAACAAATAGCATTTATGAAATATATTACTTTTAAAATAATTTTGAGCAAAAAATTATTTTCTAAATAAAATATTATTACATTGAATAATAACTTTGACTATATTTTTATTTTACAATTAAGAGATTCTCTTTATTAAATTACTGACTTCTTCAATAAAAAGTTTAGGTTCAAAATTCTTCTCATAATATTCATATCCAAAAACTTTTTCAAAATTTTTTGTAGATAAATTTTTGTTTCTATTAGATAAAGCATAATTAATATTATTTCTTATTGAATGAATATTAAATCCGTATTCATAATACAAATATGAATAAATCTTTTCAAGAGTAATGAACTCAATATCATTTTTAATAATATATTGTATAGACTTGTTTATTAATTTTGTACCCATAAATGATGGATTTAAACCTAAAGAACGAAGTATATTTGTGATTTTTAAAACTTCACTTGGACTAATTTTATGCTCTCTAGTCTCCATTACTCTTTCCAACCTTTCTTTAAAACTAATTCAATTATACTTAATTTATGTAAACAATTCAAAAATATAAAATGTGCAAAATATGTGCAGAAATGTGCATATATTAAACATTTATAAAGGTTGAAAAATAAAAATGAATAGATTTTATATGTTTTTATTGTAAAATTATCTAAAAAGTAAAAAAATGTGCAAATTCTGCACACAATTATAATATATTAAATAAAAAGAAAAGCATGGGGAATCCAGCGAATGACCATGCTTTTCTTTTTTAAGATTTCTCTTAAAACTATATAATTATTTAAACTTTCGTAGCAAGTTTAAAATAATTATCAAATATATTATAGCATATAATAGAAAATTTTCAAATAGGTGGGGAACAATTAAGTTCCCCCTGTTGCCTTATCTAGCAACCTGGGCTTCCGTCCACCGTATTTAAAATCTTTCATATCGCTGGTTTCCTTTCTTTTAGTCTCTATTTGCAATGTATCAATATTTCTAGGAATCCAGCTCATGGGCGGATTCTATACAAAAATCCAAGCAGCTACGATGCTTGGAGTATTTACTAAAAATATTGAATAACATTAAGCATTTAGCTTAGGTTTGGACTCTTATATAAAAAGATAAGACTATATAAACCTACAAATAGGCATACATATATTATACAACTTTTTACATAATAAATCAAATGAAGTTCTTGACATATCAAGCCCTCTTCTATTTTAGAGATTGAAAAAAATGGAAAAACATGTTATAATTTTATTATGTAAAGTAGGTGGTTCTTATGTCCGATTTTAATAGTAAAGAATTTGGAAATAAATTAAGAGAATTAAGAAAACTCAAAGGATTAAGTCAAGAAAATCTCGCTAAAAAATTGAATATAAGTAGAACAACGATAGGTAGATTTGAAAGTGGAGAAATGATGCCAAATGCTCAAATAATAAAGGAATTATGCGAAATTTTAGGCGTTTATTCTACTGAATTATTTGAAATGGATTACAAGATAAAAAATAAAAATGATATAAAAAATCCATTTAAGGCTAATCACCTTTACATGTATTTTAATGCTTATAATTATAGAACTGGAAAATTTGGTAAAGGTAAATATAGATTGGACATAAAAGAATATCCTAATTATATACAAGTAGATATGATTGATTTAGCAGACAATAAAATATATACTTCTGGATATATGCTATCTGATGATAATGCTTGCTTTATCATACTTGAAAATTATAAACCTAATAATGCTAGATTAGAAGTTGCAGAAATTATAATTAATGTATGTAATGGAGTAGATGATTTAATGATGGGTTCTTATTTAGGAACAGATAGACAATATAGACCTTCAATTAGAAAATGTTATTTTTCAAAAAAAGATGTTGAATTTACAGATAAGATGTTTGAAGATTTAAAATTAACAGAAAAAGAAAGTCATACATTAAAAGAAGTGAATGCACTATATTTGGAAATATTTAATAATTAAATAAAGTTATAAAATGGTTGGAACGTGAATTTTTAATTGCACGTTCTTTTTTTGTGCTTATTTCAATGCTTTACAAAAATTCTTACAACTCATTTTTTAGTAATTTTTAGATTAAATTAGAAAATATATTAAATAATTAGATGTTTTTAGAAAAACAAATTTTATGATTTTATACCATGCTACTATATATTTAGGTTAGCCAATATAAGAATTGATATTGCAATATCAGAGGAAGGATAAAAGAGTGAATAATAAGAGAAGCAAAAAACATCAAAAGAACTCTACTGATTTTGATTACCAAAAATTATCGGAAGATGAAATGCTTTTAAATAATGTACTTACTACTAATGAAAAAGATATTTCTAAAAATGAAATTATTGACCAAATGATAAAAGGTAATATTTCTGATTTAGTAAAAAATCAATTAAATAACAACAAAAGAAATGACTTACAGGAAAGTATTTATACAAGTAATAAAAAGAATACGAGTCCTTGGTTTGCAGAATATAAAAAGCAAAGAATAACTATTACAAAAGATAAAATTAGAGCATATTTAAGAAACTATAAAGATTTAGAAAAATTAATTAAATACCGTAAAGAAAAAATCGAAAAAGGAGAAATTGAATCAGAAAGCCAAGAGCTTAATCTTATCGATTTTGAAAATTATGACTTTTTAGAAGAATCTGTAATTGATAAACAAACTTTTTTAACTTCAACAGATTATAAAATTCAAGAAATGGAATTTTATCAACAAGAACTAATGATGATTTTAAAATATTTAAAAAAATATATTTTTATTTCTTATCAGTTTTTGGTGCTTAAATATTATCTAAAACTTTCAGACAAAGATATAAAAATTGCTACAAATATTGAAAAAACTGAGTATATAGATAATGTAATAATCGAATATATTTATCAAAAGTTATGTGAGGAGGATAAAAATAATGGCAGAAATAAAGACAATTTATAATGCCATTAATGAAAGTAATATTATGAAGAAATATGTGGATTTAAGAAATATTAAAATTGAATCTCGTACTGATTTGCTAAAGATTTGTCAAGTATTTAGAAATCCAAAGTTTGAAACATTTAGAATTATATATATGCGAGATAATACTATTATAAATTATGAGTCTATTACATCTAAACTTCCTAATTACTGTGATGTTTTTAGAGTAAAAGCTAAAAATACATATTTAAAGAATATTAAAGGGTTTGAAGATATTAATAGAAGAATGTATCGACTTGGAGCTAACGGTTACTATTTACAACATAATCACCCATCAGGAAATGCAAAGGCAAGTATAGAAGATATGATACTTACAGATAGATTAGCTAAAAATGTTAGAGGTTTTAAAGGTCATATCATCATAGATCATGGAACTTATGCTTGGATTGAGAAAGACATAAGAACAGGCAAATTGAATGCAAATAATGGTATTTCAATTGGTTATTTGTCAACCTTAAATTCACAAAAATTAATTAAAGATAGTCCGCTATTACACAAAAATATTACTTCAAGAAATGAATTAGCAAGACTAATGTATGATGTAAAACATTCTAATAATTATTCGTGTTTAATATTTACATCATCAACAAATAATATAAGGTTATTTCAAGAAGTACCTAACACATTTATTAACATGAGTTATAGACAAATTGGTGGATATATCAAGAACAGATGTATAAACACTGGTTCTATACGAGCTTTTTTAGCAACAATGGACAGACCTTTTTTTGAAAGAGCTAAAGACCTTGTTAAATTAGGATATGTTACAGATTGTATCGCATATATGATTACAAAAGAAAAGTCAGAAATAATTGAAGGAGCAGACAAAGAATTCATAGACCAAGATATTTTTAAATCACTGAATATACATATCAATAAGAAAAATATAGAAAATAAAGAAGGAGAAAATTTAAGTATATGAAAAAAACAAGAAATATAAATAAAAATACACAACAAGAAATAATCGAATTAAATAAATTTTTTGAAGAGATGGAAAAAAGTCTACACAAAGAATATTCAGAAAAAGATTTTGCAGAAATGGAAAATGAATATAGATTACAAGAGCAAAAGAAAGCGAGGTGTAATTATGGGAGATAGAGCTGTAATTAGTAATAACTCAAAAAATTTAGGAGTTTATCTACATTGGAATGGCTATCGTGAGTTTGTAGAGTCAGTATTAGCATATTGTGATTTAAAACAATATAGAAGTCCTGATATTGATGATGAATATGGTTGGGCTAGACTATGTCAAGTTATAGGAAATACTTTGGGTGGCACACTTTCTCTAGGTATTGGTAGATATGAAAAGATGGATACAGATAACTATGATAATGGAACTTATATTATTCAAGGTTGGGATATTAAAGAAAGATTATATAAACATTACGCAGACCAAAAACGAGAAGATTCTATCCTTGATGATTTAAGACAAATTAATAAAAAGCAACCTAAAGAAGAACAATTAGGAGATGAAGAAATACAAATTTATGCAAAAAATTGGGAAGAAAAGCATTTAGATAGATTAAAAAATAAAGAAAGAATTGTAGTTGAAAAAAGAATTAAAGAAAAACAGGAAGGAAAAATAAATGAGGTAAAAGAACAAGTAATATCTTATGAAACTTTAAAAAAGACAGGTAAAACTTATAATTTTAGTAAGGGAGATGATGATGATAGAAGATAATGAAAATTTAAATAGTGCTAAAGAACAGTTGATTAAAAATGTTGAATTATTAAATAACTCTATCAATAAAAATAGTAATGAAATTGATATAAATAAATTAATTGTCTTACTAATTGCCAAATATAATATTAATCCATTTGATAATATGAAAGTTAAAGATGTTGCAAAAGATTTAGGAATGAATCAAAACAACGCAAATGATTTATTTAGAAGAAAAGACTTCCCCGCAATAACTTTTACTAAACCTAAACAAATTTGTTGGTTGTCATATATACTTTGGAAAATGGAAAGGAGGGTATAAACTATGGCTAATAATATAAACTATGGGAGTGGTTCAATATATTTTAGGAACGATCGTAAAAAATGGATGGCTCGATATTGGGAATATGATGTAATGAAAGATAAAAATGTAAAGAAAACAAAAACATGTGAAACCAAAGAAGAAGCCGAAGAATTTTTAAAACAATTAAATTATCGTAGAGAAAATCCAATTTATATTAAAAATAATGGAATTCCATTATTTGATTTAATGCTTACAAACCTAGACAACAAGAAAAATGCTAATTTAATTTCACAAGCCCAATACGATAGAGTTAAAAGAAGTCTCAATGTAATAAAAAAAGCACCGTTTTGTTTTAAAAATATTGAAGATATTAAATCAGAAGAAATACAAGCTTTTCTAAATGAAATGGCTAAAACATATAGTAATTCTTCAATAAAAAAATTTAGTGAACAATTTGGACAAGCTTTTAAATATGCTTTTAATAAAGGATATATTAGTAAAAATCCAATGATAGAAGTAATAAGACCTAAAAGCGTAAAAAAGGATAAAGATGTGAGAGCTATGACCGTTGATGAGGAATCAAAATTTATTAATTATTTATTAGAACATAGTGTAAAAGATATTCCTTATAGAAACGCTTTCTTAATGCAATTACTTATGGGATTTCGTATAGGAGAAGTATTAGCTTTAAATAGTGGAGATATTGACTTGACTCATCATTTAATTAATGTAAATAAAACATTAACCAAACTAGCAGATGGAACAATTGTTATGAGTGATTCTCCTAAAACTAAAGCTGGAAATAGAATATTACCAATTCCAAAAGTATTAGAACCTTTTATTATAGAGCAGTTGAAAATTTCGAAAGATATACCAAATAATGATGAACATTTATTATTTAAACCTCCTATTGTACATTATGCAAGAATAAGTACTTTAAATTGGGCTTTAAACAAAATATTAAATAAATTGGATATTCCACACTTTTCTACACATAGTCTAAGACATACATACGCAACAAGAGCAATAGAAGCAGGAATGAGTCCAGTAGTATTACAAAAACTTATGGGACATACTGATGTTTCTGTAACATTAAATGCTTATACCTCTGTATTTGATAAATATAAGAGAAATGAACTAGAAAAAGTAAATGAATATTATATAGAACAAAATTTAATTGATAATTCAAATGCAAATATATTAACTTTAGATACGCCTACTATTATAATCGAAAATGAAGATAAAAAAAATACAGACTCACTTGAAAGATAATCAATCTTTAATAAAATAAATTCATGTATTAATTGAAATTACTAATGGTAGCATGTAAGTGTTACCATTAGTTACCAAAAAATAATTTTGGTAGCAACTTTGGTAAAAAATTGCAAAAAATAATAAAAAATAAAATAAATTAAATAAAATTATTTTTAAATAAAACGCTTGATATTAGGGCATTTCATACAATAATATAAAATATTTTAAAATAAAAAAAAGAGGCTTTTTGCCTCATAATTGGTTGCGGGGGTAAGACTCGAACTTACGACCTTCGGGTTATGAGCCCGACGAGCTGCCAACTGCTCCACCCCGCGATATATAATTGATGTAGCGTTGGCATATTGGCTACTTTTCTAGTATACAACTTATCCATAATTTTGTCAACACATTTTATGAATTTTTCATATTTTCCATATTCTACCAACGCCACATCAACAACTTTCTAACACATTATATGCATATATCTTGTTTTATATTACTATATTTTGCATCTCCTATTCCCTTTACATTTTGTATATCTTCGATTTTTTCAAATTCTCCATTTTCATTTCTGTATTCAATTATCCTTTGTGCCAATGACGGTCCTATTCCTGGCAAAGTCTCTAATTCAGTTTGATTTGCTGTATTAATATTCACCTTACTCTTTTCCCCTTCTTTACTATTTGAATTATTTTTGTTAAATCCATTCCCTTCTTCTACAATAATATTCTCTCCACTATCTTGCGTTATATACTCTTTATCTTCATTTTTTTCATTTTTATTAGGTATATAAATTTTTTGTCCATCTTCCAATACATAAGCCAAATTCACTTTATCTATATTAGCATTTTTTGTTGTTCCTCCAGCTTTTTCTATAGCATCTGCAATTCTTTGACCCTTATTCAAATAAATTATTCCTTTCTTCTTCACTTCTCCTGTTATATGTACTGCTATTTTTTCTTTATTTTCTTCATTTTCAATTGTATTATTTTCAGCATTATTATTTTCGTTTTTATCTTCATCTTCATTTCCAAAATTTTCTAATTGTATCTCATTTACATCATCTATTAAATTGATATCACTTTCTTGTTTATTTTCAAAATACATAAATACTGCTATACATATTAATATAGCTATTCCAATTACAATAATTACCTTCTTTTTATTATCAATTTCAAAAAAATTATTCATTTGCACTCAACTCCTATTATTTAATTTTTTATTAATTTTATTTATTAAATGTATTGAATTTTAGATAGAAATAATATATATTAATATATAGCTTTTTCAAGGAGATTGTTTAGTATTATGAAGCAACTAAAAAACATTATATTAATATTTGCAATAACCATATTGCTAAGTTTGTTATTTACGTATCCAGCTTATGCTCAGAGCGATAATATTAATAATATAAATAAAAATGCGGTCAAAACTGAATCGGCTTCATGTATTTTAATTGAAGCAAAAACTGGTAAAATTTTATATTCCAAAAATGGAGATACTAAAATGTATCCTGCCAGTACAACCAAACTTATGACTGCAATTCTTACTTTAGAAAATTGTGATTTAACAGATACGGTTACTGTTAGTAAAAATGCAGTAGATTCTATTCCAGGAGGATATACCACCGCTAATTTACAAAAAGGTGAAATTCTTTCTGTAGAGCAATTATTGTATGCTTTATTAATTCCATCAGCTAATGATGCTGCTGTTGCATTGGCAGAACATATTTCAGGATCAGTAAAAGATTTCTCTACTTTAATGAATAATAAGGCTCAAGAATTAGGATGTAAAACTACTCATTTTGTCAATCCAAATGGCATACATAATAAAAATCATTACTCTAGCGCTTATGATATGGCATTAATAGGAAAATACGCTTTAAATTTTCCAGAAATTAAAAAAATCGTTACAACACAAAAATATACACTGCCTACTACTAACAAATATGATAAAAAAGATAGAACTTTAAATGCTACTAATGCATTAATTAATAAAGAATCAGCTAATTACTATAAATATGCTAATGGATTAAAAACTGGATATACAGACGACGCTGGCAATTGTTTAGTCGCTAGCGCAAAAAAAGATAATTTAGAATTAATAGCTGTAATATTAAATGCTGATTCATCTGATGTCAGATTTTCAGACTGCATAGCATTATTTAATTATGGTTTTGAAAATTATCTTTATAAGACTTTAAATAAATCAAATGAGATTTTAAAAAATATTACTATTGAAAATGCAACTGAGGAAACTAAAAATTTAGATATTGTTATCAAAGATAAAATAAGTGTTTTTGTAAATAATAAAACTACTATAGAACCAGAAATTTATATTCAACCAGATTTAAAAGCCCCAATAGTGGCTAACTCAAAAATTGGTACTATTACTTATAAGGTTGATGATGTGGATTATTCCTCTGATTTAATTGCTGCAACTGCAGTTTATCCTGTAACTAATGGATTTGAGGTTATTGTTTTTAGAGCATTATTGATATTTTTAATTTTATATATTTTATATGTATTATTAAAACATATAAATAAAAATGATAAATTAAAAAATTTTAATAAGAAAGGTAAAAGATTTTCTAATAATAAAA
>CANQHH010000012.1 GCA_947623615.1 uncultured Clostridia bacterium
CAATATTAATGGCAATGTCTAGTGATGATGATACTACTGAATTGGTAGATATGATTATCGAGCATAAGGCAGAAGAGATAAATATGATAAATAAAAAATATAATTTAGATATAAAATTTAGTGAAGTAGTAGATAATAAAGCAGGGGTACATGTTTCAACAATAGAAAAAATTCTTAATGGTAGTAGTGATGAAAAATATAGTAAAGCATGTAGTGAAGTTTTAGAAATACTAAAATATATACCAGCTGGATATTATGATAAAATTAACAAAAATTTTATAGAACGATTAAACAGTGATTCAGATAAAAATTATGAATGGACAATTGCAGAAGATATAGAATTTAATAGTTTAAATATTTTGAATGAAACAAAAGGAATTCTAGAACTTATAAGTGATAAGTATTGGAAAGTAAATGGAAAGAAAACAAATATTGTTGAAATTTTTAATAAAAAGGAGATATAAAAAAATGAAGTCAAGAGAATATGAATATAATCATCCAAGAGAAGGAATTGAAGTATCAGATGAAAGAAAAATCGAATTAGTAAATGAAATGAATGATAGGGTAAGAAAAGGTTTTGTGGCACATTTTCAAATACTAGATATAGTTCAAAATGATGAAGAATTAGATTTTTTATATAATTGGTTAGATGGTAAGGGAGTAGAAATTAGAGGAATAAATGGATCATTAAGTGGAGAAATAGACAACTATATACATATGCCAAGAATGGGGCAAAGTTTTACACCTGATACATTAGATGATGAAGAACAAATGAGATTGTTTGAAAAACTAAATCAATTTACAGAACAAGAAAAGAAAGATAATGTACCTGAGTATGCAGAAATAAGGGATAAATTAATTAATGCTAATATAAGATTGGCTAAATGGGTAGCAAATGCTAGGAAGATTAGAAAAATTGCAATACCGATGGAAGATAAATATCAAATGGCATATATTGGTCTTATAAAGGCAGTTGATCAGTTTAAAACATCTTTTAATGTTAGGTTTTCGTCATATGCGTGTAGAACTATATATAGATGTATTCTTAGAGAGATAGTAAAAGGATCAGGAGAAATAAAACAAAGTTTTATTATAAATGAATTATTAGAAACAATTCCAGAAGTTAAAGACCAAATGTTAATTAGTTTAGGAAGAGAAGCAACCAATGAAGAAATTGCACAAATCTTAGGAATATCAGCGAAAAGAGTTGGTGAAATAGAAAATTTACAAAGGCTAATAGACAAAGATAGCTTAGAAAGAATAGGGGATTATATAAAACAAAAAGAAACAGATACACTTTCAGATGGTGCGAGAGTACGTAAGTCTGATAATGGATATATTTTAGACGGTGTATATATGGATGAAACAGATATATTACCAGTTGGATTTAGAAGAGATGATAGAATAATGGACAAGACAATAGCTAAATCTTTACAAAGCGATATAAAAAAATCATTAGCTAAGTTAAGTGAAAGAGAAAGAACGGTATTAGAAGTAAGATATGGTTTTAGGGGAAGATGTATGACATTAGAAGAAGTATCAGAAAAATTTCGGATGTTCACGAGAAAGAATAAGGCAAATAGAATTAAAGGCTTTTAGGAAATTGAGGAGAGTTCAAATAGAATCTGTATTACATCCATATCTTGAAGATGTTGGTAATATGACAGAAGAAAATGAATTATAAAATAATAATGAAAGAAGTTAATATAAATGAAAGTAAATATGCAAGAAATTGACAATATAGCACAAGGAATAAAGGAAGGAAAGATAGCAATATTTCCAACAGAAACTGTATATGGGATTGGAACAAATGCATTTGATGATGATGCGTGTAAAAGAGTTTATGAAATAAAAGAAAGACCGATGAATAAACCATTAATTGTTCTTATTTCAAATTTAGATATGCTATATGATATTGTTAATAATGTTAATGAATTGGAAAAAAAATTAATAGATGAATTTTGGCCAGGTCCATTAACAATTATATTTGAGAAAAAAGAAAACTGTAAAATATCTAACATTGTAACATCAGGTGAAAATTGTATAGGAGTAAGAATGACAAGTGGTATAATTCCTAATTTATTAATAGAAAAATCTGGGGTTCCGATAGTAGCTCCAAGTGCAAATATATCTGGAAAGTCCACAGGAATAAAAATAAAAGATATTATAGAAGAATTAGGGGATAAGGTTGACTACGTTTTGGATTTTGGAGATGTAGAAAAGGCAGTAGAATCAACTATAGTAAAGGTAATAGAAAATAAAATATATATTTTAAGAGAAGGAAAGATATTAAAAAAGCAATTAAAAAAGATAGGAAAAATAAAAAGTTGAATATAATTTGAAAAATATACCATACTAATAATAAATGTAAAATTAAGTTAGGTGATTAGTATGGATAGAAAATGGATTGTAATAGCAATATGTTTCGGCATTGTATTAAGTGTTATATTTGGAATATATGCATATAACAATGGTAGTGTAGTTGATACTAATATAATCGAAACTGAAAAGCTTGCAACAACAAATAGTGAAAATGATGATAATACTTTGTTATTCAATTTAGCATTGGAGACATCTTCTCTTAATATGAATATATCGCCAAATGCTGTTATTATAAAGAAAACATATTATAAAAATTGTGATCATTTAATAAAAGAAGTTGTAAACATACCAGATGAGCTAATAAATAAAAATGAAGAAGATATAATTAAAGAATATTCAGACTGGGAAGTACGAGGATATTCGCCACAAGAAATTGTTTTATATAAAGAAGTAGCTGGTATTTGTGATGAACATTATGTTGTAAAAGAACATAATGGGGTAATTGGAATATATATTAAAAATATAAATGGGGTGCAGGAGTTGCAGGAAGATACGGAAATTTCTACACAATATTTGCCAGAAGCGGATTTAGAAAATTTAAAAGTTGGTATAGAAGTAGTTGGAAAATCTAATTTGAATAATTTATTAGAAGATTATGAATAAATAGAAAAAGGACTCCTAAATGGAGTCCAACATTTCTGTCTCTTTTTCCACAAGTGCCTTTAGACCGGCAATTGCGATCTCTAATTCCTTATTTGTAGGATTTTTGGTAACTCCATATTCTATCCAATTAAAAAAATGGAGTACACGTAATAAATGAGAAGAAACATACAGAAAAGGTATAAAAAACAGTATGTATATTCCTAACAATGATGTTAATATAAATATTGACATTGCAAAGAATATTCTTGTGGACACATAACAAATACCACAATTAGGGCTTAATTTAGAAAATTTTCTAATATCATCTATACTTGGAATAGATGAAGTTTTCTGCCATGCATTTAGAACCATGTGTTCTGCTGCATGAAGTCTTTTTGTTTGACTGCTTACATTTAATATTGCATCCAACAAAACCATTAAATGTATTGTTCCATAAAAGAATGCAATTATTCTAATTGTATCACAAAAATTCCGAAGACCTATAATTACAATTAATGAAACAATTGCAAAAATAGAGACAATTACTTCATAATTTCGTTCCAAGAAACTGTTTTCAGTTTCTTTGCTAGAAACGTCAATTTTTGGCCCTTTTGCATAAACACTTAAATCAGGAATTAATTCAGAATAAAAAATTATTCCATCAGGTTCTGTTTGTGCATGATAAGTTCTCCGCATTTTTTCCTCCTATTATGTAATAGAGACTTTAAAATATACAATATAATTATTATACCATACTTAACATAAAATGACAATAAAAATAAACAGTTATAAAAACTGTTTATTTTTCGTTTATTTTTAAATTTTCTTTTTTCAAATATCCTTGTTGATAAAAAGTTTTGAAATACATAATTAGTGAAAATATTGTTGCGATTAAAGCTAAATAGTATATGTATATATCAAATTTTGGTAAAGAAGTATTGATATGTGTTGTGTAATAGTTTATAAATAAAGAACTTACAATAGCCAAATAGAATAATACTGTAGCTAATTTTCCGTACCACCTGCTAGATACAACAAGTTCTTTTCCATAAAGAAAGGATGCACCAGAAATCATGAAAAATTCCTTGGCAAAAACAACTAGTAACATCCAAAGAGGAATAATTCCTTTAAATGTAAGTGTTGCAAGTATTGCAATTTGAGTAAGTTTATCTGCAAGTGGGTCGATTAATTTTCCAAAATTAGTTATACAATTAAATTTTCTAGCAATAAATCCATCTAATACATCAGTTAATCCCGAAAGAGTAAGCATTATAAATGCTGATATGTATTTATCAATAATGATAAAATACAAGATAGGAGGTATTAGAATAAAACGAACTATTGTTAGGATATTTGGTACGTATTTTATCATATTATTACCTCAATTCTAGTTAGTGATTTCAAAATTTAAATTATCCTGATTTAATGTGATAATTACAGTTTTTCCATTAGTTAATTCTGATTTTAAAATCATGTCAGAAAGTTCATCTTCAACATATCTTTGAATAGCTCTTCTTAAAGGTCTAGCACCATATTTTATATCAGTTCCTTTTTGCAATAAATATTTTTTTGCTTCATCTGATATTTGCAAACTTATGTCTTTGTCAGAAAGAGCTTTTTTTGTATCACATAACATTAAATCTATAATTTGTAAAAGTTGTTCTTCATTTAATGGTTCAAAAGTAACAATTTCATCAACTCTGTTTAAAAATTCAGGTCTAAAATTTTCTTTTAAAGCATCTATCATTTTATTAGTATTTATTTGTGAACCACCAAAACCTATGGAATTACTGTTAAGATTTGAACCAGCGTTAGATGTCATAATAATTATAGTATTTTCAAAACTAATAGTATTTCCTTGTGAATCAGTTAATCGACCATCGTCTAATACCTGAAGAAGTATATTAAATACATCAGGATGTGCTTTTTCAATTTCATCTAAAAGTATAATTGAATAAGGGTTTCTTTTTACTTTTTCAGTTAATTGTCCTGCATCATCATATCCAACATACCCAGGAGGTGAACCGATTAACTTAGAAGTTGAATGACTTTCCATATATTCAGACATATCAACTCTTATAATAGAGTTTTCGTTTCCAAACATTTCATAAGCAAGACTTTTGGCAAGTTCGGTTTTTCCAACACCAGTAGGACCAACGAAAATGAATGAAGGTGGTCTTTTGGTACTTTTTAAACCTGCACGGTTTCTTCTTATAGCACGTGCTACTGATTCAACAGCCAAATTTTGTCCTATAATTCTCTTATGAAGATTAGCCTCTAAATTTAAAAGCTTTTGTGTTTCTGCTTCTGTTATTTTTTTAACAGGAATTTTAGTCCAGTTTTCAATTACTTCTGCAATATCTTGAACAGTAAGATTTTTTAATTGAACCTTACTAGATAATTCTTCAATTTGTTCAGTTAATGCACACTCTTTTGATTTTAATTCAGCTGCTTTTTGATAATCTTCTGTAGAATCGGCAAGAGCGGCTTCTTCTTTTTCATCTAAGACTTTTACAAGCTCGTTTTTTAATAATTCTAATTGATATAATTCTTTATTATCTAAGTTGATTCTAGAGCAAGCTTCATCTAATATATCAATTGCTTTATCTGGTAAAAATCTGTCGTGAATGTATTTTTCAGACATAATAACAGTTTGTTTTATTACATCATTTGAAATTCTTACTTTATGAAAATCTTCATAATATTTTTTTATACCTTCAAGAATATCGATAGAATCGCTAATAGATGGTTCAACAACTGTAACAGGCTGAAATCTTCTTTCTAAAGCACTATCTTTTTCGATATATTTTCTATATTCTTTTAAAGTAGTTGTTCCAATTAATTGAATTTCACCATTTGATAAAGATGGTTTTAAAATATTTGCAGCATTCATTGAATGTTCAGCATCTCCAGCACCAATTATATTATGAATTTCATCAATAACTAAAATAATATTTCCTAGTGCTTTACATTCATCAATTATTGCTTTCATTCTAGATTCAAATTGACCTCTAAACTGTGTACCTGCAATAATTGCAGTCATGTCTAATAAATATACTTCTTTGTTTAATAATTTAGCTGGTACTTTATTTTGAGCTATTTTTATAGCTAGTCCTTGAGCAATTGCTGTTTTTCCAACTCCAGGTTCACCAATTAAACATGGATTATTTTTAGATCTTCTGTTTAATATTTGAACAATTCTTTGTATTTCTTTATCACGACCAATTACTGCATCCAATTGGTTATTTTTAGCTTTTTGAGTTAAATTTGTGCCGTAAGTTTCTAATGTTTTTCTTTTTTTAGCCTTTTTTTCTACTTTTACTTTTTTCTTTCCTGATGCAGAAGAATTACCATCATCATAATTATTATCTGCATCAGAATTTTCTCCAAACATATTTGAAAAAATTGATCCCAATGGTATAGCTCCAAATCTTACTCCATCATTATCATTTTTTGAATTCTCATCATCATTCTCATCAACATCATCTGGAAAATTCATATTTTCAGACATATCCTTAAACATAGTCTCAAACTGTCTAGACATGTTGTTAAGATCTTCCTCAGATATGTTTGCTTGTTTCATTAAATTATCTATAGGATTTATACCTCTTTTTTTTGCACAAAGAAGTATTTCCATTTTCATCTTGTTTATTAATAAAAACAACTGCGTTATTTTTATTACATTGTGAACATAACATATATTTTAAAATCTCCTCTAAATATAAATATTGTAACATTATATAAATAAAATATTACAATATATATAATATCGCAAAATAATTGAATAGTCAATATGGCTGATAGTTTTAAAATTATATTTACAAAATCAGGGGTAAATGGTAAAATATATATAAGGATAATGTGTGAAAATAGGGGGTGTAAGAGATGAAAACACCAAAAGCATTATATGTTTTAATAACATTATTTTGTATTTTTGCAATAATAGCTGGCGCATATGCAGAATTCGTTGAACAAGCTAGTGTGGATGATTTAATTCCTATTGAAGATAGTAATAATGAAATACCTGAAAAGGATGCAGAAACAATAAAAGCAGAGCTTAATGAAGTATTTACAAATGTAATTAATTTAAATGGAGCTGATACGACAGGGGTTATAAAAAATAAAGAAGATAAAGAAATTGTATATACAGCGTATGACATTAGCAAGAGTGAAGCAAATTATGAAATGAATATAAAAGTTCCAGTTATAAATATAAAGGGGGAAATACCAAATTCATTTAATGAAAATACACAAAAGCTATTTGTAAATAAAGCAAATGAGATATTAAATGAGCAGAATGCATCAACAAAAACAATTTATAGTATAGATTATGCAGGATATGTAAATGGAGATATATTATCTTTAGTTATTCGCTCTACAATAAAAGAAGGGGATAATGCACAAAGAGTTATAATCCAAACATATAACTACAATTTTAGAACGAATACAACCGTATCATTAAATGATTTAATAACACTTAAATCTATTAATAGATCTGAAGCAGAAGCAAAGATAAAGCAAGTAATAAAAGAAGCTGATGATGAAGCTAAGGTAATTCAAAATATGGGATATGATAATTTATATACTAGAAATCTAGATGATGAAATTTATACTATAGATGGAAGTGGTACATATTTTCTAGGAAATGACATGAAACTATATATTGTATATCCTTATGGAAATCAAAACTATACTTCAGTAATGGATGTGGTTTTATTTGAATAAAATTGAAAAATATAGTTTGGTTTAAAAATATA
The DNA here is from genome assembly GCA_947623615.1 of uncultured Clostridia bacterium. Lineage (GTDB taxonomy): Bacteria > Bacillota > Clostridia > TANB77 > CAG-508 > CALXVA01. Next base: position 7,722 of record CANQHH010000012.1, read on the forward strand.
ATTCTTCGCGACAATAGAAGCGAGAAAGGAATAAATTATATAATGGCAAAAAAAATGTTAATTACAGAGAAACCATCTGTTGCAATGGAATTTGCAAAAGTTTTAAAAATAAATGGTACTAAAAAAAATGGCTATTTGGAATCCAATGAATGGATAGTAACTTGGTGTGTTGGTCACCTAGTTACTATGTCTTATCCTGAAAAATATGATGAAAATTTAAAAATGTGGAGACTTGATACTTTACCATTTATGCCCAAAGAATATAAATATGAAGTTATACCAGGTGTACAAAAGCAGTTTGATATAATAAAGGGATTAATTCAAAGAGAAGATATTGATTCTATATATGTAGCAACAGACTCTGGACGAGAAGGAGAATATATTTTTAGACTTGTAGAGCAACAAATAGGAATTAAAAAAAAGAATAGAAAAAGGGTGTGGATTGATTCACAAACAGAAGAAGAAATAAAACGAGGAATAGATGAAGCAAAAGATTTAGCAGAATATGATAGTTTATCAGATTCTGCATATTTAAGGGCAAAAGAAGATTATTTAATAGGAATCAATTTTTCTAGACTTTTATCAATAATATATGGAAAAAGAGTAGCAAAAGAATTAGATGAAGATAGAATATCAATTTCTGTTGGAAGGGTAATGACATGTGTGCTAGGAATGGTAGTTTCTAGAGAAAGAGAAATAAGAAATTTTGTGAAAGTACCGTATTATAGAGTGGTAGGAGAATTTGGAAATGAAAACTCTTCTTTTAAAGCAGAATGGAAGGTAAATGAAAAGTCTGCAATGTTTGAATCTCCACAATTATATAATGAGTTTGGATTTAAAAAAGAAAATGATGCAAAGAAGTTTATATTATCCTTGAAAGAAAAGAAGGCTATTATAAGTGAAGTAAAAAAGAACAAATCGAAGGAGAATGCTCCTCTTTTATTTAATTTAGCCGAAATTCAAAATGAATGTACTAAAAGGTTTAAGATAAAGCCAGATGAAACATTAAATATAATTCAAAATTTATATGAAAATAAATTAGTTACATATCCAAGAACAGATGCAAGGGTTTTGTCAACTGCAATTGCTAAAGTTATATCTAAAAATTTAAATGGAATAGCAAAAGGATTTAAAGATGAAGAAATACAAGGCTATATAAATAAAATGTCTACAGAAAAATATAAAACAGATCTTACTAAAACAAAATATGTTAATGATAGTAAAATAACTGACCATTATGCAATTATTCCAACAGGACAGGGCTATGAGAATTATGATAAGTTACCAGATTTGCAAAAAAAAATCTACAAAGTAATAGTAAAACGTTTTTTGGCTATATTTTATCCACCAGCAGAATACAATAAAATTTCTGTAACTGTAAATATTGATAATGAACAATTTTTAGCAAGTGGAAAGGTATGTATTAATTTAGGTTACTTAGAAGTATTAAAAGAAAGAAAAAACAAGAATGTTGATAATGTGGATAAAGAACAAGAAAAACAAGACAAAATTGCAGATAATAGCAATTTGGAAATATTAAATTCGTTAAAAAAAGGAGCAGAAATTTCTGTTATAAATTTTGAAACAAAAATTTCAGAAACATCGCCACCAACTAGATATAATTCTGGTTCTATTATTTTAGCAATGGAAAACGCAGGTAAATTAATAGAAGAAGAGGAATTAAGAGAACAAATAAAAGGGGCAGGAATAGGAACAAGTGCTACAAGGGCAGAGATAATAAAAAAATTGGAGAGAATTTCATATATTGGTATAAATACTAAAACACAGGTTATTACTCCAACTAAAAAGGGAGAAGCAATTTATGATGTAGTAAATATGTCAATGCCAGATATGCTCAATCCAAAGTTAACAGCTAGTTGGGAAAAAGGCTTGGATATGGTTGCTAAAAAAGAAATAAATTCAGATGAATTCATGAATAAATTGGAAGGATATATAAATTCTAAAATAAATAAACTTGTAGTGAGATGGTAATGTAAAATGAAAAGACGAAGGAATGCTGATAATTCGGATTTCTTCGTTTTTAACATCTAAACAATCACCTTTTTATGTAAGAAAACATAATATATAGCATAAAAAGTTTACAAAAAGGGGTGAAAATAATGCCTAGTTACATAATTGAGGGAGGACGAAGACTAGAAGGAGAGATAGATGTTTCTGGTTCAAAAAATGCTTCATTACCAATAATGGCAGCTACAATATTAAATAAAGGTGTTACTAAATTATATAATATTCCACAGATAAGGGATACAAGAATTACTCAACAGATTTTAAAATTTTTAGGTTGTAAAGTAAAGAAAAATAATGGAAAAATCGAGATAAATTCACGAAATATAAATAAAAAAGAAATACCTGAAGAATTAATGCATCAAATGAGGTCAACAGTTATTTTAGCAGGTGCATTACTTGGCAGGTTTAAAGAAGTAAGATTTTCATATCCAGGAGGATGTGATATTGGAGCAAGACCAATTGACCTACATTTAGAAAGTTTTAAGAAATTAGGTATAAATATTGAAGAAAAGTCTGGATTTATTGTATGTAGGTGTGATAAAATAAAGGGAGCTAATATTGACTTGGACTTTCCAAGTGTAGGGGCAACAGAAAATATAATCTTAGCATCTGTATATGCACAAGGGGTTACAAAGATTTCTAATGCTGCAATGGAACCAGAAATTGTAGATTTAGCGAACTGTTTAAATAAAATGGGGGCTAATATAGAAGGTGCAGGTACAAATGTTATAAAGATAACTGGAGTAAAGAAATTAAAAGACATAAGCTATAAAGTTATGCCAGATAGAATTGAAGCAGGTACATTATTGTGTATGGTAGCTGCTACTTCAGGAAATATTAAACTAAATAAAGTAATATCAGAACATATAAGTCCAATAATAAATAAATTAAGAGAAAGTGGTTGTAATATTGAAGAGTTGGAAGATTCTATCTATTTGCAAGCACCAAAAAAACTAAAAGCTGTAGATATAAAAACAATGCCATATCCAGGTTTCCCTACAGATATGCAATCTGTATTTGCAAGTATGCTAACAACAGCAAAAGGAACATCTGTAATAATAGAAAATATATTTGAAAATAGATATAGATATATTCCCGAATTAAAACGTATGGGAGCTAAATGTACAATAGAAGGAAAAACAGCAATAATAACAGGAGTAAGAAAGTTATCTGGAACTACTGTTACAAGTACAGATTTAAGAGGCGGAGCAGCGTTAGTAGTGGCAGGTCTTACAGCCAAAGGAAAAACTAAAATAAAAAATATTGAATATATATTAAGAGGCTATGAAAATTTAGATAAGAAACTACAAAAACTTGGAGCGAAAATATATATAGAAGAAGGTGAATAAATGGGGCAAAAGGCAAAAGCTAAAGAGAAAAAGGTAAAAGACGAAAAATTTAATTTTAGTGAAGAAGTTATTATTGGATTAAAGAGAATTGATGATACTCCTGTTGAAAGTAAAAAGAACATAAAAAAACAAAAGAAAAAGCCCAATAATATTAATAGAAATGAAAAACCAAAAGTACAGGTAAACAAAAAGAATACAAAAAAAAGAAAAAATGTAAGAAATAAGCAAAAAGAAGCGGAAATAAAAAAGAAAAAAATAATTATAAAAGTAATAAAATGGACAAGCATAGTTGTAATATTGGTTGGAGGAGGAATTGGAGCTTTATTATCTCCAATATTTAATATAAAAACTATTAATGTAATCGGAAATTCTGTAGTGTCTACAGATAAAATAATAAGTTTATCAGGGCTACAATTAGAGCAAAATATGTTTAAATATAAAAATAGTGAAACAGTTAGTAATATAAAAACAAATGCATATATTGATACTGTTAAAGTAAATAAGAAATTCCCAGATACAATAGAATTGGTTGTTTTGGAAAGAGAAGCTACATATATGATAGAATTTGCAAATGCTTATGCGTACATAAACAATCAGGGGTATATATTGGAGATAACTGATAAAAAGAAGGACCTTCCAATTATAAAAGGTATAAAAACAGAGCAGGAAAATTTTCATGAAGGAAGTAGATTGTGTGCTGAAGATTTAAAGAAATTAGGGGATGTATTAAAAATAATGGAATCAGCAACAAGTAATAATGTAGCAAAACTAATAACAAATATAGATATTACAGATAGTAGTAATTATGTATTGTATTTGAAGAAAAATAAAAAAACAGTTTATTTAGGTGATACATCAAATTTAAGTACAAAAATGTTATGGATAATCAAATTTAATGAAATAGAGAAAAAGACAGAAGGGGAAATTTTCTTAAACATGAATTTAAATGATGACAGAAATAAACCATATTTTAGAAAAAAAGTATAAGAATAAAGAGGAGGTAAGACGTGAATAAAAAACAGATATGTATAACTTTAGGTATTATGTGTTTTATTTTAACATTTGCAATTTGTATACAAATAAGAACAATAAATACTGCTAATTCTACTGCTTCGCAAACATTAACAGATAATGGCTTGAGAGATGAAGTGTTGAAGTGGAAAGAAAAGTATGATAATGCATATGAAGAATTAAAAAAATCTGAAAAGACTTTAGAAGAGGTTAGACAAAAAGCAACTAAAAATGATGATTCATCTTCTAAGAAAGAGGAAGAATTAAAAATTAATAATACATTGCTAGGATTAACAAATGTTAAAGGATCTGGAATTATTATAAAATTACAAGATGCAAATGAAAATGATTCTTTAGCAACATCAGATAATATATCTAAAAAATTAATACATAATGGTGATTTATTGGCAGTTGTTAACGAATTAAAAAATGCAGGAGCGGAAGCTATAGAAATTAATAATCAGAGAATAACAAATACATCTTCTATAACATGTGAAGGAAATGTTACAAAAATTAATGGAGAAAAAATTGGTTCACCATTTGAGATTAAGGCAATAGGATCACAAGGTCTGCTATATGGTCAATTGACAAGACCAGGTTCATATCTTAGTTTAATGAGTGATGATGGAATTATAGTAGAAGTATCAAAATCAGATGATATAAGTATAGAAAAATATAAAGGTGTTGTAAATTTTGAATATATAAAAGCTATAAAATAAAACATTATAGTTTGGGGTGAAATAATGAAGAAAATAGAGTTTAAAGTAGATAATATTGCAGTATCTGTTGTTATGTTTATCGTATGTGTAAGTTTAATAAGTGTAATGTTTATGCAGTTTAAAACAGTTGAAGAGACAGATATTACAGAAATAGAAAGTATGAGAGAGACAGAACTTAGAGAAACATTGTCAGAATGGAAAACAAAATATGAGCAAACAAACGAGAAACTAGAGGACACAAAAAATAAAATAGAAGAATACAATCAAAAGATGGAAAAAAATGAAGAAACATCGGTATTGATTGACAAAGAATTAGAACAATCGAAATTAAATATTGGAAAAACAGATGTAGAAGGAGAAGGAGTTGTTATAAAATTAAATGACAATGATGACAATGATATTATTGCTTCAGATTTAATAGAGTTAATAAATGAACTAAGATATGCTGGAGCAGAGGCAATATCAATAAACGATATAAGAATAATTAATTCGACTGAGATAGTTGATTTAGATAATTTTTCTTATATAAGTGTTGGAGAACAGCGTTTAGAATCTCCTTATGTAGTAAAAGCAATTGGAAATCAAACTTATTTATCAAGTATATTAAATTTAAAAGATAGTGGTTACATAGATAAATATAAAAATAGTGGAAAAAGTGTTGAGTTTGAAACTAAAAAGAAAGTAGAAATTTTAAAATATAATGGAGATATGAATTATAAATATTTAGAAATAGAAGAAGATCAATAATTATTAATATATTTTTATGGAGGGAAAAATGATTTTTGTAGCAATAATAATAGGTTGTTTAATAGGTGCTTTAATAGGAATAAATTCTCCTATAATACCTTATACATATTCAGGATATTTAGCAATTGCTATTATAGCAGCATTAGATTCTGTTTTTGGGGGGATTTATGCAACAATAAATAAAAATTTTGATTTAAAAATATTTGTGTCTGGCTTTTTTGGAAATGCAATTCTTTCAATATTATTAACATATTTAGGACAGAAGTTAAATGTAGATATATATTTGGCTGCTATAGTAGTCTTTGTTGGAAGAATGTTTAATAATCTAGCAATAATAAGAAGACATTATTTAAATAAATTTATTGAGTATAGAGAAGAGAAAAAGAAAAAAGACATGGATAAGAAAGAAGTATAAAATACAAAATTATACAATATGTCAGAAATATTACAGAAATATTACAGAAATATTACAAATTCTATTGACTTTTTAATAAAATTGTAATATTCTAAGAAAGAATTAAATGCAAAAATGGAGGAATGAACGTTGGCAATAGGAGATATAATCGTTGGAATAGACATTGGAACTTCAAAAGTAAGCCTCGTTATAGGCGAAGTCAACAACTTTAACCAAATTGAGATTTTATGTACAAACAGTTGCAAATGTAATGGAATAAAAAAAAGCAAAATAATAAATGAAGAAGAAATTGTTACAGTTATAACAAAATTAATCAAAGAAGCGGAAGAAGAGAATGATTTAACTATAAATTCAGCTTATGTAACAATACCAGGAAAATATGTTACAATTGTACAAAATAGCGTTTTAAAAGAAATAAAAGATAAATATAATGGAATATCATCAAAAGATGTTTTTTCAAGTATAGCACAAGTAAGAGATATAGATATTCCAGAAACAAAGCAAATTATAGATATTGTGGCAGAGGAGTTTTTATTAGACAATGGAAAGGTTGTGCAGGATCCGATTGGTAGTTTGAGTTCTAATTTTACAGTTAAAGCTCAAGTGGTTTTGGCAGATAAAGAATATATGAAACAACTATCAAACATTTTTAGAAAAGTAGACATAGATATTGACGGTTTAGTACCTGTAACACTTGCAGAAAGAAGTTTAGTTTTAGATGGAAATGAGTTTAATGATAATGTTATGATATTAGATATAGGTGCTGGAAATACAGATATAGGTGTATTTGAAGGATTATCATTTACTTATGCTAATACCATACCATTAGGTGGAGATAATATCACAAAAGATATTGCCCTAGTTTTAAATATATCAGAGGATGAGGCAGACAAATTAAAAAGGGAAAATGGATTGGCTTTGAAATCGTTTATAGACAATGATAATGAAATATTATTATCAACATGTAAAGATGACAATAAAAAGGTTATAAAAAGTTCAGAGTTAATAGAAATAATCGAAGCTAGAATTGAAGAGATATTTTCATTAGTCAATAAAGATATCACAAGTCAAGGAATAAAACCTAGAATAAATAATGTTATTCTTACTGGTCAAGGAATTACAAATATAAATAAAAGTGATGTAGCAGGAAAAATAATATTAAATATTCCGGTTAAAATCTCTACAGGAAGGTCTATTAGTACAGTTAGACCAGAATATAGAACAGCGTATGCATTGGTTAAATATATAGCATCAAGACCATTTGCCAAAACTGTTTCTAGTAGTATAGACTCAAATTCGAAAGAAAGTATTTTACAAAATATGATAGAGAGGATAAAGGATTTTTTTTATTCTTAAAATATAAATTTGAAATAAATGAAATAAAATATTAGATATGAGGAGGAAAACTTTATGTTAGTAGATAGTGCAGATGAGAATATAATGTTGGATGGTACTGCAACGATAAAAGTTATTGGAGTTGGTGGTGCTGGAAATAATGCAGTAAATAGAATGGTTGATTCAGGAATAAAAGGTGTTGAATTTATTTCGGTAAATACAGATAGACAAGCTTTACTTCTTTCAAAAGCAGCATCAAAAATTCAAATAGGAGAAAAAATAACTAGAGGTTTAGGAGCAGGTGCAAATCCAGATATTGGAGCACAAGCAGCAGAAGAAAGCAAAGCAGAAATAGCAGAAGCATTACGCGGAGCTGATATGGTATTTGTTACAGCTGGAATGGGAGGAGGAACTGGTACAGGTGCAGCTCCTACGATTGCAGCAGCTGCCAAAGAAATGGGAATATTAACAATAGGAGTTGTTACAAAACCATTTACATTTGAAGGAAAAAAGAGATTATCACAAGCAGAACGTGGTGTTGAAAGTTTAAAAGGAAAAGTTGATACATTGGTTGTTATACCAAATGATAAACTATTACAAGTTATAGATAGAAAAACGTCAATAGTAGAAGCTTTTAAAATGGCTGATGATGTTTTAAGACAAGGTGTTCAAGGTATTTCAGATTTAATTGCTATACCAGGTCTTGTAAACTTAGATTTTGCTGATGTAAAAACTATAATG
>CANQHH010000013.1 GCA_947623615.1 uncultured Clostridia bacterium
CTACCCACTTCACACATTCCACTAGCAGAAATAATTATAGCTGATTCATCTTTTTCATTTAACTCTTTTGATTCATCTGCTGTTCTAGTAAATTCCAAACCAGAAAAATCAAGAGGATTATCTCCACTTTGTATTACAGCTTGCGTTTCTTCATTAAACAAATTCATATTTTCTCTGAAAACCTCTGTTGCTGATATTGCAAGTGGACTATCAACATATACTGGTACAGTCATAAGTTTTTGGTATTTATTATAAAAATCTTGGTCATGCTTTTCTTCTTTTATTTTATTTAGTTCATATAATATTTCTTGTGTTCTTCCAACTGCAAATGATGGTATAACAACAGTTCCACCTTTTTCCAATGTTTCATATACTATATCCAAAAAAAGATTTGCTTTGTCATCATTTCTTAAGTGCAATCTATTTCCATAAGTTGATTCCATAACTAAATAATCTGCATCCTCAATCATAGTAGGTGATGATAATAATGGAATATCATTATTACCAATATCACCTGTAAATACTATTTTCTTTTGCACATCATCTTCTTTTATCCAAACTTCTATAATCGCTGACCCTAGCATGTGTCCAGCATCATTAAATCTTACATGAATATTTTCATCTATTTCAATTAATTGATCATATTGAACTGGTGAAAATATTTCTAATGATTTAGCAGCATCTTCCGCTGTATAAATTGGAGATAATTCGTCTTCTCCTTTCCTCATTCTCTTTTTATTTTTCCATTCAATTTCCATTTCTTGAATGTGCCCACTATCTGGTAACATTATTGAACATAAATCAAATGTTGCCTTAGTTGTAATTATTGGGTTTCTATATCCCTCATTATACAACTTTGGTATCCTACCTGAATGATCTATATGTGCATGTGTTAAAAGCATAAAGTCTATCTCATCTACATCAAACATGAATGGAGCTGAATTTTCTAATTCCTCTGCTGCAGCTCCTTGATATAATCCACAATCTACAATAAATTTCTTTCCTGCTCCTTCAACAAGAAAATTAGAACCTGTTACGGTCTTTGTTGCTCCTAAAAAAGTAACTTTCATAAACTTAATCTTCCCTTTCTCCTAAATAAATAACTTTATTTTCTTTTTTATTTTTACTGCTTTCAATTCAAATTTTGTCACAAATTCCAAAGCATTTCCGTCATAATATTCAACAGTTAATATTTCTTTTTGATACTTACATAAAATATTTATATTTTCAAAGCTTATTATTTTAGTATTTAATAACTCATTTATAATCATATATGTAAGTTCTTGGTCCTCAGAAAAAACTTCCCATACTTTATATTTTTGAGCCTTATTTATAAGAACCTTTATCGTTTGTTTAAAATATTTTTGTAACACTTCTATATCTTTTAAGTATAAAATTTCATCAAAAGGAATATATTTATAATACCTTATTTTATATATCCAATCTACTATATCATTTTTATCTTCTAATTTTGAAATTTTCTTTTCTGCACATCTTAAAAACTCTATACATAAATCTATTACTTGTTTGTTTACGTCATCTTTATTTGCTGTTACAGATTGCAAAAATACATACTCTTTTTCTATATTTTCCTTTTCTTTAACAAATCTTTTAGGGTCAAGTATTCTATTGCATTGCTGTATTTCATCTAATAATTCCTTTCTTTCATCTTCTAGCTTATCTGCTAAATGACTAATACTAAATATTTTTTCTTTATTAGGAAGTTTTTCATTCCTATCTCTATATTCTTTTTTTAATAAATCAGTATTATTTATAATTTTGTCAATATTTTCAATTTGCATTGTACATTTTTTCTTTTTATCTGTAGTCACCTGTACAAATTGCCTCTTATTTTTCAATGAATCTAATTTTTCTTTTGTTTCCTTTTTAAGTTCTATAACCTCACTTAATTTTTCCTCATTTTCATCTAAATATGTCGCCATAGCAAGTCTGTGTACCAAATCTACAAACTTTTCACACTCTTTACTCTTTTTATTTAATATTAAATTTTCTTTTACTTCATGGTCTCCAAGATTTACATACACTAATTTTTTTCCATTTAATAATAGTAAACTTTGATATATGATGTTATACCTTAGATTCTCAATTTCTTTAACCACACTATCCCAAGACCAACCATTGAAATCTCTTATTATCTCTACTTGATTCACATTACTTCCAATTTTCATCATTTCTGTAATTGACTCTTTGGCATATCTATATTTCGACAATGTTTTTACATCATTATCACATAAATACAATATTGACGATAATAGAGATTTTTCATTTGGATAACATACTATTTCGCCCTTTTGTACATCTACACTAACCTCTTCTTCAGAATTTAATTTTATAAATTCTATAGAATGACATCTATCTCTAATTATATTTAATAATGCATTAAGTAAATCTTTTTTTGAAATAACTTCTACTTTTACTTTTTTATAGTCATTATAAGATGTTTCAATTTTATATAACATACTTAATAATAAATTCTTAGCCTCTTCTGAAAATAATTTATTTTCAAGTATCTTTTCCAATTCATTATTATAATCTTTTATATTTAATTTAGACAAAATTCTTTTGGTTCCCATTTATTCTCCTCTTTGGTTACATTTCTTCACCATTACTTTCTTCAACATTACTCATCTTTAGTTCTTCCCAACGTTCTTTTGACATTAGAACTTCTCTTGGCTTACTTCCTTGAAATCCTGATATAATGCCCCTTTCTTCCATTTGGTCTATTATTCTTCCTGCACGAGCATATCCAACTTTAAATCTCCTTTGAATAAATGATGTGGATGCTTGTCCTGTTTCTACAACTACTTCTATCGCTTCCATTAAAAATGGATCTGTATCGTCTTCCTCAGATTGTTCTACTATTTCTTTATCTGTACTTCCAGAACTTTCAATTTGTTTAATTATATCATCATTATATGTAACATTACTATTATCTTTCACAAAATCTACAATTTTTTCTACTTCTTTGTCATCTATAAATGCTCCTTGTATTCTTGTAGGTTTTGCTGCACCTGATGGATAAAATAACATATCACCTTTTCCTAATAATTTTTCTGCTCCAGCCATATCAAGTATTGTTCTTGAATCAATTTGTGATGATACAGCAAATGAAATTCTTGATGGAATATTTGCTTTAATTATACCTGTTATTACATCTACTGATGGACGCTGTGTCGCAATAACTAAATGCATTCCTGCAGCTCTAGCCATTTGCGCTAATCGACATATTGCATCTTCTACATCTTTTGGAGATACCATCATTAAATCTGATAACTCATCTATAATAATTACGATTTGTGGCAATTTTTCAGAATTTCCTTCATTATCTAATGCTGCATTATATCCTTTTATGTCTCTAACATTTTTACTTGCAAATAAACTGTATCTATTTACCATTTCTTGTACAGCCCACGCAAGCGCACCTGCTGCCTTTTTTGGATCTGTAACTACTGGTATTAATAAATGTGGTATTCCATTATATACAGAAAGCTCAACAACCTTAGGATCTACCATAACCAATTTTACTTCACTTGGTTTTGCTTTATATATTATACTTGCTATAAGAGTATTTATACATACACTCTTTCCAGATCCTGTACTACCAGCTATTAAAACATGTGGCATTTTAGCTATATCTGTTACAATTTCTTTTCCTGCTACATCTTTTCCCAATGCAAATGCTAATTTTGATTTATGATTTTTAAATTCATCACAATCAATAATATCTCTTAAATGTACTGTTTCATTTTCTTTATTTGGAACTTCTATTCCAACAGCCTGCTTACCTGGTATAGGCGCCTCTATTCTTATTGTTTCAGCTGCTAAATTTAAAGCTATATCATCTGCTAAATTCGCTATTTTATTAACTCTTACACCCTCTGCAGGTTTTAACTCATATCTTGTAATTGCAGGTCCTACAGATACATTTTCCACTTTAGCAGATACTCCAAAACTGTATAATGTTTTTTGTAATCTTGCTGCGGTATCGGTTACCGCTTTTTTTCCGCCTTTGTTTGCTTTCTTCTCACCTTCACTTAATAATTGAATTGGGGGAAATTCGTAATGTTCATCTTCAACTGTTAATGTATGCTCCAATTGTAATACTTCTTTCACCTTTTCCTCTTTAGTTTCTTGTTCTGTTTTAAATAAATTAGCTTCAATAAAATCTGGCTGTTCTTCCTGTTCTTTCTTTTTGTTACTTATATTTGGTATTAAATCATCTTTATCATGATTGTATTTTTTCAATTTTCTTCCTTTTTTTTCTTCTTCTAATGGCTCACCATTTAAATTTATAGTTATTTGATCTGCTAATTCCTCTGCCTGTCTTCTTGCTTCTTCTTTTTCTCTCAATTTACGCTGTTTCTTTGTTTCTTTAGGTGGTTTAATTTCTTCTTCATCTTCTTCGAATTCTTCAACTCTTCTCTTATTTCTTTCACTTCTCTCACTTCTCCTGTCACTCTTTCTCTCTTCTCTTCTTTCTCGCGCTGACTCTACCCATTCATTTATCATTTCTGCTGGTTGTATTCCAAATAGAAAAACAAGTAACATTATTGAGAATCCAATACATAGTATCACTGTTCCTAGTTCTCCTAAAAGCTTTACTAACATACCAGCTACAATTGCTCCAATTGCTCCTCCACCTATATTTTTTTCACCTAAGTAGTATCCGTCTTTCACAATTTGCGAAAAATCATTTTTAATATTTATATTGCCATTTGATACTTGAACCACACTAAGCACTGTCGCTATACATAATAAAAATATACCATATTGCAACAATTTTGAAGATAAATAATCCCTATCTTCATACGTCATATAAATAGCTATCAAAAACATTCCAATTGGCACAATATATTTTATACCTCCCATAATTCCACCAAGAATTGGACTTAAATGCTCTCCTATATAACCAGATTTTGTATATATCAATATTGCAAGTAATACACTTACTAATATCATAAATACAACTGCAATATTTATGTCTATTTTGTTTTTCTTTGATTTCTTACTTTTTCTAGCCAAAAACTTCTTCCTCCTTAAAAAACAGAAGCCGGAAATCAATTTCTAATTGATTATATATTTTTCCGACTTCTGATTTCCATATTTTTTGATAAATTTCGTTCTCTATTTTAATTCTTTTCTATTATTTCTTATAACTTTTAACGCATCTTCAAGAGCAACCTCAATTCCTGCTAAAACTCCATCTGCATATTCTTCTGTTCCACTTTTTATTTCTCTTGACATTTCATTTGCTGTTTCTATAATTTCTACCTTTTTCTCATATGCTTTTTTAGTAATTTCATGTTCATCTATCATTGATATAATCCTATTTTCAGCTTCTTTTATAATATCATCAGCTTCGCCTTTAGCCTCAACCAAAATTCTTTGTCTTTCTTCTTTAACCCATTTAGCTTGCTTTATTTCATCTGGTAATTTTAATCTAATTTCTTTTATAATATCTAAAAATTCATCTTTATCAATTATGCATTTATTAGAAAATGGTATGTCTCTGCTTTTTTCAATTATATCCTCTAGCGTTTCTAATAAAGTAAAAATTTCCATAATCTTATTACTCCTTTCGATTTAAGAATATCAAACTTACTCTACCATATTTTCTTAAATCATAAGCTTCTACATTAATTTCTTTAAGCTGACTTAATTCTCTTTCTTCGTTATCTGTTTCAATAATCATTATTCCTTCTTTACTTAGTAAATCTAGTGATAAAATCATTTTTACAGAATCTACCGCTATATTTTCCTTGTAAGGAGGATCTATATATATATAATCAAAAGATATATTTTCCTTTTTTAATGTTTCTAAGCATTTTTTATAATCCTTTTCTATTATAACCGATTCATTTAAAAATTTTGTTTTTTCTAAATTTTGATATATCATTTTAGAAGCAGTATGTGACTTTTCACAAAAAAACGCCTTAGTAGCTCCTCGACTTATGAATTCAATTCCAATCGCTCCACTACCAGCAAATAAGTCTAATACAACACTTCCATTTATTCCATTATTAATTATATTAAACAAGGATTCCTTAACTCTATCTAATGTAGGTCTTGTTGAAATCTCCTCTATTGAATTTAATTTTGTTCCTCTCGCTTTTCCACTTATTACTCTCACTGCGACCTCTCTTATGATACATATATTTTATAATTTATTTAGAATATGTCAATAATATTAACAAAATTGTAATATAGTTTTAATATAATTGTAATACTGTTATACATTTGTAATAAACACTTTTATTATATAATACATTTTATATAATGTAAATATTACTCATATTATTTTACATATATTTCAAAAAAGATATATACACTTAAATTTTTAAGTAAGTGCATATATCTTCTTTTATTAAAATTAATCTTTATTTACATCTTTTAATAATTCTAATTGCGAAATCAATAATGATTCCATTTTTGCTTTATACACATCAAACTGTTTTCTTACATCTTCCAACTCTTTATTCTTTACAGCAATTTGTCTTTCTAACTCATCAGATGCTTTTTGGGCTGTTCCTTGTGCCTCTTTTACTATTTGATCAGCTTGTTGCTGTGCCACTCTTTTTATTTCATCTGCTGTAGTTTGTGCCATTATTAAAGTATTATTAAGTGTAGATTCAAGATTTTTATATTTTTCTATACTTTCTTGTAATTCCTCTATTTTCTTATCATTTTCACTAGCTTGCTTGTATAATTTTTCATAGTCTAATGTAAGTTCGTCTAAAAATTCATCAACTTCTTCAACACTATATCCATTCATCATTTGTTTCGCAAATTTTTTATTTTCTATATCCAAAGGTGTATACATATTTTCTCCTCCTCAAATCATACACGAACTTCAAATTAGTATTAATTAATTACTTACTCCACCGTTTTTTAACCAAGAAACTGATAATTTGTTTTTTATTTCTTCTCTCGCCATTTCATTTGTTATATCGTAATTATATGGTGCAACTAAAAATATTGCATTAGAAACTTTTTGTAAATTTCCGTCTAAAGCATGCACTGCTCCACTAACAACATCAACTATTCTTCTTGCAACATCTTTATTTACATACTCCAAATTTACTATAATTGATTTCTTTTCTTTTAATAAACTGCATATATTCTCAGCCTGTTCAAATGTTGTTGGTTGACAAATAACCATCTTAACTTGTCCAGGTTGTGGCATATTTACAACTTTATTATTCTTTCTTCCCCAAATTTTTCTATCTTCAGTTTCATCATCATCATCTGGAATATCTTCATCTCTTATATAATCAAATCCTTCATTTTCATCATCATCAAGTTCTCTTTCCGGTTCTACACCTAGTAGCCCCCAAACTTTTTCCATTATAGCTCCTGCCATTCTAATAACCTCCTATAAAACTCAAATTTGTCCTTAGTTATGCTTCCTATAGTATCTATCATTTTTTTCATATTGTCAATACTTTTTGTGTTTTTGTAACAATATTGTAACATAATCGTAATATATTTGCAATATTTTATTTTTTGATTTTTTTATTCTTGCACTATTATTTCATCATATAAAGAAATAGTTTTTCTCTCGTTTGATACATCTCCTAACTCTTCTAACTCTTCTCCTGTATAGTTTGTAACAATTGAATACTTTCCATTTGTTCTCAATTCTTTGATATATATTTTGTCTTTATAACCAGCTCTCGTTCTTATAACATAAGCCAATTTATTTCCATTTATTTCCTCATACTTTATTGCTGAATTAGGAATTTTCTTACCGCTATCACTCCACCATATTACATCAAGAGATATTTTTCTATAATTTATTAGCTCTTCCACACATTTTTCTATACTAAAAATAATAACACGTTTATTATTTTTTTCTTTGTTTATATGTTCTATCTCTGCTTCTACTTCATTTCCACTTGGTAACCTCAACTTAAGTTTATCATTTACCTTAGCTTTTCTGGCATATTCTGAATCTAAAACTACAGCTATGTAACATTTATAATTGTTTATAATCTTTCCGCTCTCGTTATTGGCAACAATAATTTGACCTGTTTTTAAATTTAAGTTTTGCAAAAACTTTTCTGTAATTTCATCATATTTGCCTGGTTTTAATATACTTTCATATCCATCTACTCTATATGAAACCACACCGCTTATAGGAGCTTTTAAGTATTCAGCACCTGAATTTAATGAATTTTCATAACGACTTCTTTCATTTATTAATTTTTTTAAGTATGAACCTGATGGACTTAAATCTCCGGCTATTTTAGCTTTTTTGGTAATATATGTGTTTATATCTTTCTTATATTCTCTTATCTTTTGCAAATCACTTTCATTATATACATTATCTAATCTTTCTGATATCTGATTCTCTAAAGTCTTTGTGTCACTTGAAAACAAACCTGTTTCCTTTGCCATAGCCTCATCTATCTTTTTATCTAATTCCTCTATTTTCTTTACTAAACTATTTTCACCATTAGAATAATATCTAAATATAGCTTCTCCTTTAGCAACCTTTTCTCCCTCTATCTTTATCTGAGACATTCCATTTTTATAGTTTTCACCTTTCAAAACCGTTTCTTCTCTTATTATATATCCATTTGCTACTTCTTCTTGATATATCTGCCCTTGTTCTACTAAAAATGTATTTGTTGGATTTTTTATTAATTTAATAACTAAACTAACTGCATATCCAATAACACATAACAAAATTAATATAAGTAAAACTATTTTGTTTTTCTGCATAACTACATTTAACTTATTCTTTTTTACCTCTTTGCCTTTTACTCTATAATCTGTTTTATTTTTCACCATACTCCTCCAAAATAATTTTTATATTATTTTGTACATCTTCTAATCCATTAATCCATTTTATATTTTCATATCTTTTAAACCATGTAATTTGTCTTTTTGCATATCTTCTTGTTTCCATTTTTATTTTTTCTATCATTTGCTCTTTGGTAATTCTTTTTTCTAAATACTCTACAACTTCCTTATATCCTAGTCCTTGCATCGCTGTTGGAAATTCATTATATTTTTCAACTACATATTTAACTTCATCTATCAATCCCATATCTAGCATAATATCTACGCGCTTATTAATTCTATCATATAATTTTTCTCTGTCCATATTTATTCCGAAAAACCAAATAATCATATTTTGGCTCTTCTTTTCTTGATTCTTTTTCTTGTTCAGTTTTATTTTTTCCAGTTGAATGATATATTTCTAATACTCTACATATTCTTTTTTTATCGTTTGGACTTATATTTAACATCGCTTCAGGATCTATTTTTTGTGCCATTTTATACAATTTATCTAATCCTTCTTTTTCTGCTATTTCATATAATTCTTTTCTATAGTTTTCATCAATTTTTATTTCTGGATAACTAATTCCATAAATAATAGAATTTACATATAATCCTGTACCGTCCAACCACTATTGGGACTTTTCCTTCTCCAATTATCTTGTCTATGGCTTCCATCGCATCTTTTTTATAACTTGCAACACTATACCTCTCATCAGGTGATACAAAATCTATAAGATAATGCTTTATTCCTTGCATTTCTTCAGTTGTAGGCTTTGCAGTTCCAATGCTCATCTCTTTATATATTTGCATTGAGTCTGCAGATACAATTTCTCCTTGTATTTTTTTTGCAAGTTCAATTGATAAACTTGTTTTTCCTGATGCAGTCGGTCCACAAATTACAATAACCTTTTGCTTTTTCATATTTTATCACCATCATTCTGCTTCATTTTCTATAATATTCTCTGTTACTGTTACATTTTCCATATCGTTTTCTAAAGTTCCTATATTATTTTCCACATTGTTTTCTATCTCGTTTTCCAATATTTCATTAACATTATCTACAATATTCGAATCATCGTTTTTTACTTCATTACTTGTATATTCCTGTTGTATATTTTGAGTATTTTGTTGTTTCCTATTTTTTTCAATCAAATCTACAATTCCGTTTTGTATATTCTTAAAATATGAACATTCAATCACAAGCATAATAACTAATAATATTGTAATTATAATAGCTCTATTTCTTAATTTAGATGGTTTCAACCTACCTATATTATAGCTATTAAACGAAATTGCTACAAGTGGCAAAACTATTATTGCATTAATCGGTACAAACAAGAAAGTAATTACATTTTTTCCTGTTTCGGACACTTCTTTTATAGCTACATCTTTTGTACTTATCCAATATACAAATGACGTTAATGCATATATTATTGCTATTCCAACAGCAAGAAATATAACTCTTTCTTTCTTTTCTAAATTTGACAAACAATTATACGTTAAAGCTACCGCTACCACATTTAATACTATTATAAAAATTAAAATCAAACCCATTTTTATTATCTCCTCTTACTATAAATAGATTATCTCTACCTTCTTGAAAACTTTTTTTCTATATCTGTTTTTGTCATTTTTATGGCTGTTGGCCTACCATGTGGACAAGTAAATGGATTTTGAAGTAATAATAATTGTGACATTAAATTATCTACTTCTTCTTTAGTCAAAGCCATATTAGCTTTTACTGCTGCTTTACAAGCAACAGTTGCAATAAATTTTTCTTCAATTTCTTGTTTTGCAGTTCTCGCAACTGTATTTATTTCATCTAACGTTTCTAAAAACAACTCTTTAGTGTCTAAATCAATACATACATTAGGAACACCACTTAATTTTATCGTATTTTCTCCAAATTCATCCAATACAAAACCTGCTTTTTCAAATACTTCCATATTATCCTTAGCAATTTGCATATCTCTTCTACTTAAATTTATGATATCTGGTAACAACATAAGCTGAGAATCTTTGTCTGTATCACTATAATAATTTGCTTTTATTTTTTCATACATAATTCTTTCATGTGCTGCATGCTGATCTATTATATACATTTCGTTATTTATTTCTATAATTATGTATGTTGAAAATACAATACCAATAAGCTTATATGGAGGAATTCCATCTTTTTCACTATCTCCAAAAATTGATATGTTTTCTACAGTATTTAACTCATTCGAATATATTTTATTTTCTTCCTTCTCTTCTTCTTTTGGAGGCTCATTTTTTCTAAAAGTTCCAAATGTTTTAGCATACATTTCTTCAAAATTCTCATAATCATCTTCAATTTGTAAATTAGCCAACTCTTCCATTTTTTCATTTACTTCTTTTAAGTTTAATACTTTAGTTTCTGAATTTTGCTCTTTTATATCTTCTTCTGGCTGTTCTACATTTTCATCAATTTTCTCATCTACTTTTTCATCAATATTTTCATCTGTCTTTTCATCTGTTATCTCTTGTATTTTTTTCTCTCGTCTTTCCTGTAATATTTTGTTTATTTTTTCTTCTAAATCTATATTTTCATTTTCTATTTCTTCAGTATCCTTATTAATATTTTCTATCTCTTCACTAGACTCTTCATCTTTATTTTCAGTTTCTAAGTTATAATTATTTTTTCTATTATATAACTGTTCTATAAAATTACTATAATCTACTCTTTCTGTTTGTTCACCATTTTTTTTCAAACTAGAAAATCTACTAAATAATCCTCCCATTTTTTCCTTTTCTTTTTTCTCAATATTTTCATTATTAATTTGATTATCTTGTATTACACTGTTTTCATTAATATTAACATCTACATTTGTCTGTTCTTCATTTACTTGCTTGTCTTTTTTTTCATTTTCCTCAATTACTTGATTGTCCTCTTCTATAACATTACCAGGTACTAAGTCTACTTTTAACAAACTATCTTTTATCGAATGAAATATTCCCTTAAAAATTTGATTTTCATCTTCAAATCTTACCTCTAATTTTGCTGGATGAACATTCACATCAACTTTTCTTGGATTCATTTTTATATTCAAAACTACAAAAGCATGCTTTCCTATTGTAAGCAATCCTTTATATGCCTGCTCTGTTGCACTTGAAAATATTCTATCTTTTACATATCTATCATTTACAAAAAATAATTGGTTCGTTCTATTTGACCTTGCTATAGCAGGTTTTCCAATCACTCCTACTATTTTTATATCTTCATAATCATAATCTACGTCTATTATATTTTCTGCAATATCTTTTCCATACACATTATATATAACCGCCTGTCTATCACCATTTCCAGATGTTTGAAGTACTGTTTTTCCTGAGCTTACAAGTTTTATAGATATTTCTGGATGTACTAAAGCAATTCTTGTAATTACATCTTCTATGTAACCTGCTTCTGTAAAATCTTTTTTCAAAAATTTATATCTTACTGGTGTGTTATAAAACAAATCTGTAACAGTCATAGTTGTTCCTTGTGGACAACCTACATCTTCTTTATTAACTATATTTCCACCTTGTACTTCAACCTTGCATCCAATTTCATTTCCTATTGTTTTTGATATTACTTCAACATGGCTTATTGATGCAATACTTGCCAATGCCTCGCCTCTAAACCCCATTGAAGTTACAACCTCTAAGTCATCAGCTTGTCTTATTTTACTTGTAGCATGTCTTTCAAATGCCAGTTCAATATCATCTGGCATAATTCCCTTTCCATTATCTGTTATTCTTATATATGAAATTCCACCGTTTTTTATTTCTATTGATATATTATCAGCACCTGCATCTATAGAATTTTCCACTAACTCTTTTACTACTGATGCTGGTCTTTCTATAACCTCTCCTGCTGCAATTTTATTTATTGTTAGATCATCCAATACTACTATATTTCCCATCTAATTTCCCCCGATATGTGTTTTGTTTTTCGTCATGATTATATCACTAATAAATAGTTTTTGTATAGTTTTTTGAATATTTTTTTTACAATTGTAACCATTTTTCTCATTACGAATAATATATACCATACAAAAGAGCAATAAATAAATATATTTTAGGAGGTACAAAAATGGGAAATTGTTGTAATAGCGAAATTCTATGGTTTATCATCCTATTTTTACTACTTTTCTGTTGTGGAAATAACGGATGCTGTTCTAATTCAGGATGCGGTTGCTAAAACTACTTAATTTTCTTATTTTGAAAGGGGTGAAATTTATGCCAGAAAATAGAAGTTGCGGATGTGGTTTTGGATTTGGTGATGACTGCATTTGGATAATTATAATTCTAATTTTAATATGCTGCTGTTGCGGAGGCAACAGAGGTGGATGTTGCTAAGACAGAAAAAAATATTCTATAACTCTAACCCAAAAGATTTATCTTTTGGGTTAGAGTTAATAGAATAATCTTATCTACCTCATAAAAGAATTATTTTTTTATTTGGTCATCATCTTTTCTTCTCTCGCCTTTTCTTCTATCATCTTTAACTTCATAGTCATTTTTCCTTCTATCTTCTTTTTTTCTTCTATCTTCAAAGATTTTTCCATTTCCATCAACTATCATATAAATTCTCCTTCGCTAAAATTACGTTTTTTTAAGTATAACATGTTATCAATATATTTGCAATAATTTTAACTATAGATTTGCTAAAATTATAATAAATGTTAGGCCTATGTACATAAATGCACATAATGATAATCCAACTATACCAGTTATCATTCCTGCTTTTCCAACTTTACTTCCTACTTTTTTGATTGATTTTACTCCAAAAACAATCGCTAATATTCCAGTTGGTATACTTATGTAATAGAAGATTGCAAAAACTATTGATATTATACCTAAAGTTAATGAGGCAACAGAGAAACCAGATTTACTTTTTTCCATATTTTCCATAAAAATCCCCCCTATTCAAATTTTAACATATCTACCAATTTTAAATCTTTTAAATTATTTACTTTTATCATAGTTTCTGATATTGTATATAAATTATCTTCAATGTATAATCCTCTCAAAAGTTTAGAATCAACATACCTTCCATAATAATATGAAGAAATATATTTTTCATCTTTTTCATGTGTTACAACTCCTTTTAATTTGAAGCCATCCTCTAAATTAATATCATATACTAAATATCCTTCACCAATATAGTCTTTACTATAATTCATATATGAATTTATTATAGTTTGATATGACGTACCTTCATCATCTATTTCAAAATCTTCTGCATAATTATTTACTGGTATAGCTATTAAGTTTCTTTCTTTTGAAAATAGCAATGCTTTGGGATTAGTTAAAATAGCTGAAGTTGTTCTTGCATCTCCAATTACTGTACTTGAAATTTGTATTGGATTATTTACATTTGAAACATCAAATAATGCCATTTTCATTCCAACAGTTCTTGCTGATGTACCAGTTACTTTACCTTGAAAATTTCTATTAACTGTCTCCTCTGTTTCCATACCTATACCAATTAAATGATTTTCATCATATGGATGTAAATATGTACTATATCCTGGTATCTTTAGTTCACCTAAAACTCTTGGATTTTCCTCATTACTTAAATCTACAACAATTAATGGATCTATAGTTTGGTATGTTACTATATAGCCTTATTTCCAATAAACCTAGATGAATACATATTTTCACGTTTTTCAATACTTTCTGTTTCTCCTATTTTATTTAATTCTTCATCGAATATCATAATTTTTGTTCCATCACTATAACTGCTTAAAGCAATTCTTAAATGATTGTTATATTCATCTAATGAATATTGATTAATTGTTTCTCCTTTGGCTTTTGTTTTTGCCCTATATTTAATTTCACCATTTTTTGTAATATCAAATTTATATATTTCTGTATAATATCCACTTTCATCATCGTCTTCTTCATATGTAAATGGTCCTATTACCCCTTTCAAACCATACAATGACTTTAATGGAGGAGCATATGAATTACTATAACTATAATTTAATAAGTAAATTGCATTTTCTGATACATAGGCATTTGATATATCCATTAAATATGAGTCAACTTTTACATCACTTTTTACATCATCCAAATCAACTAATGAAATCAAAGTTTGTTTTCTTGTATTTACATCTTTCAAATATTTTATATTATCATATCCAATTTCTTTTTGTGTTCCATCTTCTTCATAATATGAAACAACTTTATCATCTTCTTTTCTTAAATCACCAGATGCAATTACAAATAAATGATTATCTATACGTCTTGACGTGTAGTATGGTTCATATAATTCATATTTTTTTACCAATATTGGACTTTCCCTTTGGGTAATATCATATACACGTACATTCGTATCAGAATTATATCTGCTTGTACTATTCTCGTCATTCATAGATATAACAATTAATTGATTTTTATATAAAATCAAGTCTTCTGGAACACTTCCTAAGTCCCCTGTTATTTTTGAAGCTATTTTTATATTTTTTGGATCTTTTACATCTGTTATAATAACATCTGCATTCGAAATAGAATATATATAATCTCCATCTGTTTTAGTAATATCTGCTTCATCTACATTTTCAACCTGTATATTAGTTGTAGAATAGTCTTTCTTCACAGATGTACTTGATGAACTTTGTGTTGCATCAGCTTTAATATCAAAACTTTCAACGCCACTATAAGAATAATCTGGAGTAGAATTACTAGAAATCGTTCCTCTTGACATCGAATCCATCATATCAAATATACTAAAAGGCATTCCAACTATTCTTATTAATGTTTCTTTTGCATCATTATCTTCTCCTTCATATATTTTTTCCAGTTTTTTAG
>CANQHH010000014.1 GCA_947623615.1 uncultured Clostridia bacterium
GAAGAAAGTGCAATTTCTGCCAATTCCTCTTCATTTGGATTTTCAACTAAACCACTATCTCCAAAAACAAAAATACCTTTTTCTCCATATTCACAGTCTGGTACGACCATTAAGAAAAAAGCTGATACTAATTTAGTTCCTGCCGATGTTTTTAATATCTGCAATGCTGGTCTTAATGTATTTGCAGTTGAATGGCATGCTCCTGACACCAAACCATCTGCATGATTTTGCTTTAGCATCATTGTTCCGAAATATATATTATCTTTTAACATTTCTTTTGCTTTTTCTAAGGTCATCCCTTTTTCTTTTCTAAGCTCATAAAAAGCATTAACATACTCATCATAATTTTCTGAAGTTTCAGGAGCAATTATTTCTATATTTGAAATATCAATATTATTTTTACTTGCTAATAATTTAGCTTCTTCTTTATTACCTATAAGGGTAATTTTAGCAAAACCTTCTTTAGTAACCTTTTCCGCTGCCTGCAATACTCTAACATCTTCGCTTTCGGTTAGAACTATATTTTTTACATCTTGTTTTGCTCTATTTTTTATTTCATCAATAAAAGACATCTTGACCTCCCTAAAATAAATTCCTATATATTATATAAGGATTTCTAGAAAAGTACAAGATGTTTTTTATAAATTGCAAATTTATTTTTTTAAACTTTATCTTGGATTTTTTATTGCTGCTTGTGAAGCTGCCAAACGAGCTATTGGTACTCTAAATGGTGAACATGATACATATGTTAGTCCAACATTATGACAATATTCTACTGAGCTTGGCTCACCACCATGCTCTCCGCATATTCCCAATTCAATATCTGGTCTTGTTTGTCTTCCTAATTTTGTAGCCATTTCTACTAATTTACCTACACCATTTTGATCAACTTTTTTAAATGGGTCAAATTCATATATTTTTTTAGAATAATATTCATCTAGGAATTTTCCTGCATCATCACGGCTAAATCCAAATGTCATTTGGGTTAAATCATTTGTTCCAAATGAGAAGAATTGTGCTTCTTTTGCTATTTCATCAGCTAAAAGTGCAGCTCTAGGAATTTCTATCATTGTGCCTACCATATATTCTATTTCCATATTTTCTTCTTGCATTACCTCTTTAGCAGTTTTTGTAATAATATCTTTTACATATTTTAGTTCTTTTATTTCTCCAACTAAAGGTATCATTATTTCTGGTTTTACCTTAACACCTTCTCTTGTAACGTTTATTGCTGCTTGTATAATAGCTCTTGTTTGCATTTCTCCAATTTCTGGATATGTTATATCCAATCTGCAACCTCTATGTCCCATCATAGGGTTAAATTCATGCAATCCACTAACTATATTTTTAAGCTCTTCAAATGACATTCCCATTTCTTTTGCCAAATCATCTATTTCTTCATCTGTATGTGGTAAAAATTCATGTAATGGTGGATCTAAAAGTCTAATTGTTACAGGTAAACCATCCATTGCTCTAAATAGTCCCTCAAAATCTCCTCTTTGCATTGGTAATAATTTGTCTAATGCTTTTCTTCTTTGTTCTTCTGTTTTTGATACTATCATCTCACGAATAGCTGAAATTCTTTCAGGTGCAAAGAACATATGCTCTGTTCTACATAAACCTATTCCTTGTGCTCCAAAATCATGTGCCTGCTTTGCATCTTTTGGTGTATCTGCATTTGCTCTTACTTCCATTTGTCTATAACTATCTGCCCAACCCATTAATTTTGCAAAATTTCCAGATACAGATGCATCTACAGTATCTATTTTTTCTCCATAAACTTTTCCTGTAGAACCATCTAAAGAAATCCAATCTCCTTCTCTATATACATTACCATTAACTGTAAATGTTTTTTCTTCTTCATTAACATTTACATCTCCGCAACCTGCTACACAACATGTACCCATTCCACGAGCTACTACTGCTGCATGAGATGTCATACCACCTCTTACAGTCATAACACCATGGCACACATTCATTCCATCAATATCTTCTGGAGATGTTTCTAATCTAACTAAAATTAAATCCTTTTCACCTTGTTCATGTAATTCTACAGCTCTTTCTGCTGTAAATACTACCTTACCTGTAGCAGCTCCTGGTGATGCAGCAAGACCTGTTGTAATTGGTTCAGCTTGTTGTAATTTTAACTCATCAAAATTTGGATGCAATAATTGCTCTAATTGATTTGGTTCTATTTTTAAAACTGCTTCTTTTTCTGTTATCATTCCTTCATCTACTAGATCTACAGCTATTTTTAATGCAGCATTTGCTGTTCTCTTTCCATTTCTTGTTTGAAGGAAAAATAGTTTTCCATGCTCTATTGTAAATTCCATATCTTGCATATCTTTATAATGTCTCTCTAATTTGTTTGCATACATAATAAAGTCATCATAAGCTTGTTTATTTGTATTTTCTAATGTTGCTATTGGTTGAGGTGTTCTTACTCCTGCAACAACATCTTCTCCTTGTGCATTCATTAAATACTCACCAAATATTTTGTTTTCTCCTGTTGCTGGATTACGAGTAAATGCAACTCCAGTTCCACAGTCATCTCCCATATTTCCAAATACCATTTCTTGAACATTAACTGCTGTTCCCCAATCACTTGGTATATCATTTAGCTTTCTATATGTTATTGCCCTTGGATTGTTCCATGATCTAAATACTGCTTCAATAGCTTGTACTAACTGTTCTGTTGGATCACTTGGAAATTCGCATCCTTGATGTTCTAAATATATTTGCTTAAAAATTTGAACTAATTCCATTAAATCTTGTGCAGTAAGCTCTGTATCTAATTTTACTCCTCTTTCTTCTTTCATTTTATCAATTGCATCTTCAAATAATGATTTTGGTATTTCCATAACAACATCACTATACATTTGAATAAATCTTCTATAACTATCATAAGCAAATCTTTCATTTTTTTCTGCTAATGTTTTAACTACATTTTCATTAATTCCTAAATTTAGTATAGTATCCATCATTCCTGGCATAGATGCTCTTGCACCAGAACGAACAGAAACTAATAGTGGCTTTTCTACACTGCCAAACTTCTTTTGTGTTATATTCTCTAACTCTGATAAAGCACTAAAAATTTGTGAACGTATTTCATCAGAGATTTGTCCTTCGTCATTATAGTACTGTATACAAGCTTCTGTTGTAACAGTAAATCCTTGAGGTATTGGTAGTCCTAAATTGGTCATTTCTGCTAAGTTGGCTCCTTTTCCTCCTAACAACTCACGCATTTCTGCATTTCCCTCTTTGAATAAATATACATATTTATTACTCATACTAACCTCCTTATATTCTTCCGTTTTTTATCACAAAACTATTATATATATAAATTGTGAAAAAGTAAATAAATTTATTCACAGTTTTAATTTTTTTAATTACTTTTTTCCCCTTATCCATATAGCTATAAATCCGATTATAGCAAATACAATAAATATGCTTCCAATTACCCATTTGTTAGGTTTCTCTTTATTTTCTATATGTGTATTATTTTCATCTATTTCATTACCATTTTCACTATTTTCTAGAATAGCTGATAACTTTTCTGCTTGTATTTTTTCCTCTTCTTCAAATTCTTGTTCTTCTTGCATATTTCTTTTATATGCATTTATTATATATGTTTTATTTGTTATACCATCTTTAGCCTTAACATTTATTTTTATCACATTTTGACCCGTTTTCAGTTTTTCATTTCCTATAATCTGAACATTGGCATTTATATTTTCAGGTATTGCCAATATATTTAATTTTTCAATATTATTCGGAACTTCTATTTTGTATTGAGTAATATTCGATTCAAATGCTGGATAAAGCATAGATTCCTGTACAGCTAAATTCTCTAAATTACTATTTGCACTCTCTATATCTTCTGTTTTAGTTACATATATTTTATAGGTAGATTTCTTTGTTTTATCTTTTGACACAACCTCTATTTTTACAATATTTATTCCTTTTTTCAAATTTGAATTACCACTAATTTTAACTGTTGCATCTTTATTTTCTGGTATAGCAGTTATATCTAATTTATTAACTGATAAATCAGATACATAGTAATAATCTTTTACTTCTTTATCAAAATCTGGACTTATTCCTTCCCTATTTATTCTCATTACACTCAAATTAGTATTATCATCACTAATTTCTTCATTTGCAAATACATAATTATTAGCAGTATAACTAATTATTACAAATATCAAAAATATTTTTATATATCTCATTAATTTCCTCCATTATTGTTCAATAAATTGATATTCTAATATATGCCTTTGTATGATTAATAAGTCTATTGTAGAAGGACTTTTATTATTTCTATTAATATTTCCCGCTTCATAGAATAAATCTTTTAATCCATTTATTTCAAGTATATGTCTTTGTAACACTAGCAAATCTACAGTATTTATTTTCCCATCGCCATTTACATCACCGTAAATAATAACTTTATATTCCATTAAAACATCATCATCTTTTATTATTTTTATAGTACTTCCTGTTCCTATTAAATTATTATCATTTAATAGTTCATTTTTAAAGTTATATACTTGTATTTCATAATTTGTTTTTATCATATCTTTTGCATTTTTTACTTTTACTGGAACATCACTCCAACCAGCTATTTCATTTGCTGTAACTTTTAATTGTTTATCAAATTCTAACTCTTCTTTCTCTAATTTTCTTTTTACTACTATCTCTATCTCTTTTTGTATATTTCCATCAACAGTTATAGCCATAACTTTTGTTTTTCCTACCGATACAGCATCAATTATTCCTTCTTCAGATATTCGTATAATTTCTTCATTTTGCGAACTATATTTTACTTTTTGATTACTTGCATTAGATGGTGATATTCTAGGAAGAACTGTAAATTTATCTCCCACTTGTAACATTAAATTTTGTACATTTAATTCCATATTTTCTACAGTTGAATATATTTGCACTTCTATATTACTAGAAACATTATTTTCCCTTGATTTAACTGTAATAACAGCCTTTCCGGGATTTATTCCTGTTATATTTCCCTCACTATCAACTTTTGCAATACTACTATTACTAGAAGTAAATGTTATTCCATTTTTTTCTGCTTCCTTTGGTAATATTTCAACTTTAAGTTTTTCGGTCTCTCCTTTTTTTATCTCTTTACTATTAATACTTAAATTTATTTGTTTTATTTGTGGTTTTGGAACTGCTTTCAAATAATTTTGAAAAGCATAACCTACTATTCCATTAGATAATCTAATCTTATCCCATAATTCTCCAGATTGTCTTCCTTTAGCAATTCTTGTTACTATTTCATTTTTTGATATTCCTGTTATAATTTCATATGAAGTCCCGTGGACCAGTTCTAATATTTAAAGTATCTGTTACATTTGCATACATCTTTGTACTATCTGTTATAAAATCACTTTCTGATATATTCGGATTATCTACAGGTATTTCAAGCATGTTGTTATATACTGGTATAATAAATGAAATACTATCATTTATTAATCCACTTTTAGAATATCCTGTATAAATAGATTTAGACTCACTATATGGAGCTAAAACATTTGTCATATATTGATGCCAAAATAAATTTTTATTATTGCTTGCAACATCAAATTTCTGCAAATATATACTATCTTGTCCTATATTTATATAACTAGAGCCAATAAATATAGCTCCTCCTGTTATTGCTTTACTTTTAGTATTCCATGGTATCATGTATTTATCTTTAATTGACTGACTTGCATTTTTACCATCTTTTGCATATTTCAGCCCGTTTTTTATTGCTCCCATTGGTTCTGATGAACTTGTCGCACCTATGTTGTAAAAATTATATAATCCCTCATAGCCTTCTACTTTTCCACTTATTGAACTATGCGATAAAAAAGGACCTACCTCTTGCTTTATTCTTGATGCCAAATGATAAGCACTAACTTTTGAAGTTTGACCAGCTGATAATATAAGGTCTGAATATTTACTTTTGGTTGTTATATTTTTACCAGAACTATCTAAATATTCAACTATTTTATTATAAAACTCCGTACCATATAATATCTTTTCAATTCCATCTTTATTATTTGTTTTTTCATCATATGACAATTGTTCAAATTGAAATAATCTCAACTCATTTAGAAAATTTCTAGGATCCATAGCATACTCAATTGCGTGTCTTGAGCAATCAACCCATCCTTTATCAACTTCAACATTATACTGACCTTTAGTTGTATTTTTCCAATTAGTAGAATATGATTTAGGAACTAAATTTTTTCCAAATACATTCTCATTATCAATTACATTTTTCCAGTCTAACCCTGTGTACAGTGCTGTGAAATTCCAATTATGGTGTTTCCTTTTCAATTCCTGTAAATATGGTTTATAGCTATCTGGAAAATTGTCTATTCCTTCCTTTTTATTAACTGCTAAGACATTCACAGGAAATGTAAATAGCAATAATATTAATAATATACACACTTTTCTCATGTTACTTCACAAGCCTTTACTACCAATCTATTTTTTGAATAATTTACACAAGTTATAAGTGTAACTTCTCTTTTTCCTTCTGTTTCTTGAGATAATGGATTTACATTTTGAGGTTTAACTTTATATATATCATAAATTTTATACTCCACCGCTCCATTTTTATTGTCAGTAAGTATAATTTTATCACCAATTTCTAAATCAATTAAATGATTAAACATATTCTCCTTTTTATAATTATGCCCTGCAATACAATAATTACCTATTTCATTTGCATTTGGTCCATAATATCTCGATGCACAAACCTTTAACCCTTCTTTAGTATAATTGGTTAACACATTTGTTTTAAGTTTTATTTTAGGAATTTCCAATCTACTATTAACTTCAAAACCTAGATATTTTTTTGAAACTGGTACTATCTTTATTTTTTCCTGATTTTCATCTTTTTTCATTTCTGGTTTATCAGCTATTATTAAGCTTTCATCGATGTTATAATTTATTGTTCTAAATCTACTTTCCTTATATATTCCATAACTCATATATATTAAAATAAACAAAATACAAAGCATTATTAAAAATCTAATTCGTGATAATATTCTTTTCTGCTTTCTATTTTGCTTTTTCAATCTCCTGTTTTTCCTATTACTCATTATTATCCCTCATGATAAACTATGTATATCATTGCTAAGGCTTCTCCCAAAGCAATGATATATATTTTATATTATTCTTTTCTTCTCAAAGAAACATAAGATGCTATTAATATTGTAAGTGCTGGAACAACATACCAATATACTGTATTACCTGTTTTTGGCATTGTAGAAGGTTCTTTTTCGTCCTCTTCCTTATTCTCTTTATTTGTAGCTGTTTTCTCTTCTTCTCCTTCATCTTTGTCCGTTTTATCACCTGTTTGCTCATCATCTTTAGATGTATCTACATTATCTCCTTTTGTTTCCTTTACATCTATATTAAACTCTTTGCTCGCTATAACCATACTGTCTTCATCTAAATTTATTAACTTTAATGTAATAGTATATTTACCAGAATTGCTAAATAATCCTCTAATATCTAGTTCTTTTACAGCATCTTTTCCGCCTATAGGATCACCTTCATCTTTTCCCCAGCCTGTTTGTATAATATCATGTTCTTGTTCATCACTATCTGTTCCCAATAGTTTTACTGTTCCACCTGCTGGTGTTGTTGTTTCTGCAATAATTCTAGTATGCTCATAATATCTTCCCATACTAGATGAAACAATTAATTTCATATTTTTCTCTTCATTTTTTATAATATCGCCTGAATGTTCAAGTCTTATATCATAATCTTTGTAATCCGGATCCACATTAACATATTTTACCATTGCTTCTTCAATATCATCATAACTATCTGTATTTGGCTTTGCTAACCCTGTTGCTGTAACACTAAAATTTGTTGAATTAGACTCTGTAACCTCTTTTGCCTTAAATGTAACAGACATATTACTACGCGGATTTGCTCCTCCTGCATTGTCATAAAAAGCTACTTTTACTCTTGTACCATTATCATCTACTTCTCCACCTTCTGCTGAAACATATTCAAAAAATGTATTATCATATCCAACATCAAATGTATATGCTCCTAATTCTTCGCCAAACTCTATGTTTACAGTTACATTTTCACCTGATTTTACTCTTTCTTTATCAGTAGTAACAACAACTGTTTCGAGCTTTACAGCATATATATTTACTGAAAAAATAACTAAAAACATTACTACTAAAAGAGTTATAACACTTATTATCTTTTTCATAGAAAATCCTCCTTTTTTGTTTTACTATTAACTATTATGTCAATTTTTCTATGTATTATTTCATGATAGTTTTGGATAAAATGGATTTTATTGCCAACAAAAAAAGAATGAAAATACCAAATCTTTCATTCTTTTTTTTGTTTATTAAAATTTCACATATTGTTCAATTAAATTTATTGCATTTTCTATTCCAATTTTAGAGGTATCTACTAGTAGATCATATCCTTCTCTTGCTCCCCATTTTTCATTTGTAAAATAATTGTAATACATTGCTCTTTCTTTATCTCTTTTTATAATAGCTTTAGTTGCCTGCTTCTCAGTCATATTTGCAAACTCTATTTTTCTATTAATTTTAAACTTCATGTCAGATGCATATACAAATATATTTCTTACATTTGGATTATCCTTTAGTATAATATTTGAGCATCTTCCTATTATTACACATGATTCTTTTTTAGCAAGTTCTTGAATTATCTTTGTTTCTTTTAAAAATATTTGTTCATTCATTGGCAAGCTACTTAAGGAATTTACACTATCAGCAGAAGAATATAGAGCCATAGTCATTGCATACCAGAAACTACCTTTACTTGTTTCATCAGTTTTCTCTAATAATTTTAGATCTACTTGCTCTTTTTCAGCTACTAATTTTAATAATTCTTTATCATAGCATTTTATGTTTAGCCTTTTTGCCAGTTGCTCTCCAATGTATTTCCCTCCACTTCCAAATTCTCTACCAATTGTTATTATAACTTTATCCATTCCTTTGTACCTCCAATTTTTTAATATTTTTTATTTCAATTGTGATTAAGGTAGTTGCTAATATAAATGCTAGAAAATCAGCTAGTGGTCCTGCATGTAATACACCATCTATACCAAATAACATTGGCATAATTATTAATGATGGTATTAAAAATATAATTTGTCTTGATAATGACACTATTGCAGATTTCATTGGTTTACCCATTGATTGTAAGAATATACTAGCAGTAATTTGTACACCCTGTAGTATTGTAAATATTAAGAACTCCTTAAAGCATCTCTTTGCAAACTCATTATATATTTCATCACCCTGTCCAAATAAATTGATAATAACTTGTGGGAATACTTGAAATATAAATGTTGATATTGCTGTTACTATTATAGCAGTTTTTAACACAATTGAATAGGTTTTTATTACTCTATCATATTTTTGTGCTCCATAATTATAACCTACAATTGGTTGTGCTCCTACTGCTATACCAACTACAATTGAAGTAATAATTTGATTTACCTTCATTACT
The DNA here is from genome assembly GCA_947623615.1 of uncultured Clostridia bacterium. Taxonomy (GTDB): domain Bacteria; phylum Bacillota; class Clostridia; order TANB77; family CAG-508; genus CALXVA01. The sequence continues at coordinate 9,532 of CANQHH010000014.1, forward strand.
ATTCCAAGTGCTGCTATTGGAATATCACTACCATATTTTGATTGAGCTCCATATACTGATAAAGTGTGGTTCATTACTATCATAACAATTGTAAATGATATCTGCGTGAAAAAGCTTGAAACACCTAAGCTACATACTTTTAATAAAGTCTTTGCTTGTATTTTTAAATCTTCTTTTTCTATTTTTATAGTTTTAAATCTTTTTATGTATAAAGCTGATAATATAAATGATACAATTTGGCTTATTACTGTTGCTATTGCAGCTCCAGACACTCCCCATTTTAAGCCAAATATTGCAATTGGATCTAATATTAAGTTCAATATACAACCTGTAAGAGTTGATATCATAGCATATCTTGGTGAACCATCTGCACGAATTACAGAATTCATTACATTAGTGAATATAAAAAATGGAAGTCCTATAGTAATCCATGTCATATAATCACTTGCATAACTATAACTGCTTTCTGTTACTCCAAATAGTTTTAATAATGCTTCTTTACATGTTAAGCCAAATATTAAAAATAATACTCCTAAAATACCTGCTAATGTAATGCTATTTCCTATACCCTTACTAGCATTTTTTGTATCTTTTCTTCCTAAACTTAAGCTTAAAAAAGCTGCTGCTCCATCACCAACTAAAAGTGCAAATGCTGCTGCAATAACAGATAATGGGAATACTATATTTGTAGCAGTATTTCCTATTGTTCCTACACCTTGACCTATGAATATCTGGTCTACAATATTGTATAATGCACTTACTATCAATGAAAGTATACATGGTATAGAAAATTTTCTAATTAATTTTCCAATTTTTTGTGTCCCCAATTCATTTTCTTGTTTTTTCTCGTCCTCTTCGACTTGAATGTTAACTTGCTCCTCCTTTATAGAGTTTTCTTGTTCCATAATCATTTCCTCCTTTTGTATTATTCTGTAACTGGTTTTACGTCACAAAGGACTACTCGCTACGAAACTTTATTATACCATATTCTTACTTTTTTGTCATCTTTAAAATAAAATTTTTTATAAAAAAATTTTAAAAGGAAGTTATATTAATTTTATAGCTTCCTTCTTTATAATTAAATATTTACATTATTTTTTCCAACTGTTCCACTTGTATAATTTACTGTACCACCTGAATTATATAGTGCATATCCACTTGATGTGTTTTCTATTGTTCCACCTTTTATACTGGTTATGGTTCCAGTATTATATAAAGTATAACTGCTAGAATTTCTTGTTATCTTTACTGTTCCACTTATTTCTGGTATTGTTCCGTCATTTCTTAATGCAAAATTATTTGTTCCTATTACTGTTCCTCCTGTCACTGTTAATGTTCCAGACGTTTTATTCCACAATGAATAACCTGTTCCTCCCGTTATTGTACCTCCTATCATTGTCATTGTTGCATTTTTATCATTTATCACTGCTGGAGTATCACTATCTGGATCAGTAGTACCTTCTATTTTTACTCCTCCACCTATTGTTATTGTTCCATAATTTGCTAAAGCATTTGATTTTTCATATGAATATACTCTTCCCCCTGTTATTTCTGCTTTCCCTTCATTTCTTAATATAAAACTATTTTTTCCTTCTACTGTTCCTCCTGTCATTGTTAATGTTCCAGTCGCCATATTCCACAACGCATGAGATTTCCCTCCTGTTAACCAACCTCCTGTCACTGTCATTGTTGCATTTTGCATATTTACAACTGATGGATATACCGTACCATCATCTTCTACGAGATTAGAACCATTTATATCTACTGATCCTCCTATTGTCATTGTGTTTAAATTTGCTACACAATTACTTTCTTTCGAAGTCACAGTTCCTCCTGTTATTTCTATATTTCCCTCGTTGTATATTGGAATATAGTAACTTCTTCCATAAACAAGCCCATGTGTTATTTTTACTGTTCCATTTTCTTTATTCCATAATGTATTACCTTCTCCTCCTGTCATTGTTCCTCCTGTCATTGTTATTTTTCCGTTTGCATAATTTATTACTGCAGGATATACCTCGCCACCTTCTTCACTATAATCACTACCAGTTATTTCACCGTCATCCATCGTTATAGTTCCTGTATTTGTTACACAGTTATATTTCTCGGCAATAATATCTCCTCCTGTCATTTCCATTGTTCCTTCATTCTTTACAGCTGAATTACCTTTTCCATTTATGGTTCCTGCTGTTATTGTCAATTTTCCATTTGCCCTATTAGCTATTCCATTTCCTTCTCCTGCATTTATTGTTCCACCATTTATTGTCATCGTTCCATTGGCTTGATTTAATAACGCTGGGAATACATTTCCTAATTCATTAATATAATTATTACCTGTTATCTGGACTCTTTCTTTTATTGTTGCTGTTCCAAAATTTGATATACAACATGATTTTTCTGATGTTATACTTCCTCCTGTTACTGTCAAATTGCCTCCAGTCATATTATATATTGCACATGATTCTTTTCCTACTAATGTTCCTCCTTTTACTGTCATTACTCCATCTTCATCGTTAATTACCGCAGGATATGTCGTATCATCTGTTTCAACATAATTACTGCCTGTTATTTTGGCATTTTTCTCAACATTTAATGTTCCTAAATTAACCAAACAATTTGATCTTTTTGCAGTAAGAGTTCCCCCTGTTAATGTAACTGTTCCAGTATTCTTTATACAATATGATTGATCTGAGCTTAAGGTTCCTCCGCTTATTGTCATATTATATTTATTAACCAACAATGTTTTTGTACCTTCGTTGCTAAGCTTTGCTCTACCAGATATATTAATATTTGCCACTCCATCACTATATGTACATATAACATTACTATTACCATGCATTGTTCCTGAATCTATACTTAATGAACCTGATCTTAGTTCTACAGTTTCCCATAAATAATCACTTGTTGATGCTCTATCTATATCCGTTGTAGATAACGTTATTTCTGCATTATTACTCATTTTTATTGTGGGTACCTTAGCCTCGAAATTTCCTATTACCTTTCCACTTATCATTTTTAGTTTTCCATTTAGATTTATTATTTCTTTACCTTTATTCAAATTTGTTATTGTATGATTTCTTAATTCTAATTGTATATTTTGATTAGCTGATATTTCTACATTTTCTGATATATTTTTTAATAAATATATTGTTTGTCTACTATCATCTTTTGGCACCCTATCTATTGCTTGCTGTAAAGTAGGATAATATTCTTCATTTAATTTTGCTACCATTCCTTCTTGAACATATTCATCATCTATTGGATCAGTTCTACTTTCTATAATTTCATTTATTGCTTGTTGCTCCTCTTTGTTTTCTACTTTAGCTGGCTCGTCTACTATCTTTTTAGTTTTACTTATTAATCCTCCGTCTAATACCATATTTATAGTTATTGCTGACAAGATTAATAGTATTATTATTGATACTATTAATGCTATTATAGTTATTCCTGATGTTCCTTTTCCTAATTTTTCTATTAGTTTTTTTCTCATATTTGTTTCCCCCTATTATTTTGTTCCTCTTTTGTATGTGTGATAACATTACGCTTTTTATTTTATACCTTTTTTATTTCTTTGTAAATATGTTTTTCAAATTTTTTTCGCATATTTAAATTTACACAATTATCCAGTTGTCGTACAGAAAAAAGTATGTAGCACACTTACTACATACTTTTTTCTATTGACTATTCTACATCTTTTTTCCATAGTCCATGTTTATTGCAATATCCATATATTGTAGAACCTGGAACATATGGAAATTTTGCTTCTGCTGGTTGACCTGGTAATAATTTTAGTGTCCATTCCTCATGACCTATTACCAATGAAATCCACTCTATGTAATGCTCATCTTCCATTACATGATTTATTTTCACATTTATATATTCTCCATCAATTTCGTATGTTGGTACATGCTTTTCAATACTTGCATCTACAGAATTAGGAATTTGTGTTTCCATTGTTGTACCACAACATTCAATATTTGAATTCATTCCATTCAAAACTTTTATTATAGCTCCACATCTACTACATTTTTTAATAATTAATTCATTACTCATATATCTTTCCTCCTATAATTTATCTAATAAAATTTGTCCTAATAATTTTATCATATTCTGGTTTATTTATTCCATCTTTTTTTGCATTTTTCATGCATCTTAATAGATATGACATGTTTTTTCCTAAATTTCTCATTGTTTGCAATCCTTCTAAGTCTTGCCTAGCCTCTTCTTTATTATTCCCATGTATTTGATTCCAGTATGAACTTCCAACAACAAACATATTTGACATTAAAGCATATTTGTTTATTTGATCAAAAGTAGCACTTGCCCCGCCTCGTCTGCAACTCACAACCGATGCAAATAATTTTCCCGCAAATATATCTCCTCTTCCATAAAATGCTCTATCTAAAAATGATGTTATATTTCCAGTTGCACTTGCAAAATGAACAGGACTTCCAAATACAAAGCCATCCGCTTCTTCTGCTTTATCCAGGAACTCATTTACAATATCATCCATATAGCATCTATTTGACGTATTTACACAATGATTACATGCTATGCAACCACCAATTGGCTTATTTCCTAACCACATTATTTCAGTATCAATATTGTCTTCTTTTAGAGCTTTTTCAAC
>CANQHH010000015.1 GCA_947623615.1 uncultured Clostridia bacterium
TAGAAGGATGATTTTTTATCTGTGAATATTCATCATCTGTAAGAATAGTATCTTTTAAAAGGATACTATCAGGAATACCAATTTTTCCAATATCATGGAATAAACCACCAACTCTTAATGTTTTTATTTCTTCCTCTGGTAAATTAAGCTGTTTGCCTATTAAAACTGAATATTCTGATACTCTGTCTGAATGACCTTTTGTATATGGATCTTTGGCTTCAACAGTATATCTTAGAGTTTCTATACTGTCTAAATATGCTTTTTCTAATCTTCCATATGTATCAGATAATTCATTATTTATTCTTTTTATCTCATTCATTTGAGAAATAGATTTTATGCCTGATTCGATTAATAGTAAAAGTTGATCAAATTTATCGCTTTTCTCACAATATCCTTGTATGTCCAATTTTCGTATAGTCTCAAGTGGTGGAGCTAAATCTTTATGTCCGGTCAATAATAAAATATATAATTCTTTATTAAATTTTCGTATTTCTTCAACAACCTGATCTCCATGAATAGGACTCATAATAAAGTCTAATATCATCAAATCAAAATGTTCATTTTTTACTTTTTCAATTGCTTCAGTAGGGTCAGTTACACCAATAAAATCATATCCAGATCTTTTTAGAAAAATAGATAAGGAATCAATTATACCCATTTCATCATCTACTGCAATTATTTTGTATCCATTAGATTGTTTTTCTTGCATATTATTTTTTCTCATAATAGAAAACCTCCTTATTCAAATGGTAAAATGATATTAAAGGTAGTTCCAACACCTGGCTTAGTGTCGATAGTTATATTACCGTTAAAATGTGCACGAATTGTAGAATATGACATAAACAATCCGAGTCCTGTACCATCTTTACCCTTAGTAGTAATCATTTCTTTAAATAGTTTATCTTTAACTTCTTTTGGAATTCCTCCAGCATAATCTTTTATTGAAATAATTAATTTATCTTTTTTAGTATATATATTTAAGTCTATATCTTTATTTGGTTCTCCGTGATATGCTTGAATGCTGTTAGAAATCATATTATTTATAACTTGAACTAAACTAACAATATTACCATGTAAAACTATATTAGGTTTAGTTTTTATTGAAACATTAAAATTAACTAAAGCATTTTTTAATTCATGTTTCATCAAGATATTAACACGTTTTACTAATTCATCTACTTCAAAAGAAGTATTTGAATCTTCTGATAAGCTAACGGCTTGTCCTTTTACAGTAGTAATAACATCAGACATGTATTCTGTGTAAGATTTTATTTTTTGAATCCATGTTGACATGTCCTGTGCTATAGCATGATGGTCATCATTTGTAACTTCTGAATCTCCAATAGAGGAATCGTATTCTTTTATTAAGTCGTTTAAACCTTCAGTAGCACCAGAGATAGACATAATTGGAGATTTTAAGTTATGTGCGATGCCACCAATTAACTGTCCAAGTGAAGCTAAACGTTCTCTCTCCATTAGCATTTGTTGATTGTTGTTTATTTGTTCAATATTATCTTTTGTTAATTTTTGTATATCATTAAAAGCTACAGTTAACTCACCAATTTCATCATTAGATGTTATAGGGAGTATTTTTTCATTAATAACAGTCTTGCTTTTTGATATTGCAACAAGGTTGTTGGAAATATCAATCAAACTTTTTGATATACTTTTAGACCATATCAAAAGAAGAATTAAGTAAATTATGATTGACATTATAGAAATTGAAATAAAAAATGTGCTTAAATTAGTATTTGTAGTGCTATATTTAAAGCCAATATATATATCAGATCCATCATTTAAAGTTACTTTTTGAACATATCCTTCTTCTTCTACGCCATAATATTCATATATTCTTCCATCAGTATCATCTAAATAAAAATCAATGTATTTCTCAAAAAAAGTTGAAATTTGTCCTGATGGTTTTGAGAAATATTTATCATCACCATCTAAAATAAAATAATAATGGGAATCATCGTTTAATTGTACACTATCCAAAATATTTTTTACTTCATCTTTAGTTAAATTATTTAAGTTGAAACTGCTTAAGTATAATTTATAATAATTATAATTGCCTTCACCGATTGCTAAAGAAACTTTTGAATATCCTAGCAATGCAATTGTAACAATAATGCCTATAAAGAATGGTAATAAGTTTGATAATAAATTAAAATAGAATTTTCCAGTTCTTTTAAAGTCATTATAGTTTTTATTAACATTATAAGTTGATATTAATATATTATCTAAATCGCTTTTTATTAATACCGATGAAATAATAGCAATAATAGTAAAAAAAGTAAAATATATAAGTAAAAATTTAAGTCCCATTAGAATATGTGTACGCATCATAAAAAATAACATGAATAAAACCAGTATAATTAAAATGAGTTGTACAAAAACAATCTTTTGAGGGACTTTAAAACATTCTTCACGAACCTGTTTTATAAAGTCAAAAGGTAATTTGTTTTTATTTGGTTCATCAATATATTTAAAAATATTTTTACATGTTCTGTTAATACAAAGGATATATAATAAAATACCAATACCACCTAATAAAACATATTGAGCTGTGTGGGATAGTGGTTCAATCTGTGCTTGGAATAAATTATCCTCGGAAAAGGGAGGATAATTTAAAAGCACAGGAACTAAATACCTCATTGCAAATAAAACGATAATTTCAAGCAAAATTATTTTAGTAAATATATGCCATTTATATTTTTTCATATGTACGCCTTTCTATTTTAAAATCGATTGTAAATAATTATAATCTAATTTATTCCATTTAAATCCAATAGAATTTAGCCATTGGATAGTGGATGTATTTGAAACAGGAGTTTCAATATATTTTGCATCAATTAAATCATTTAATAAATGAGCATCAAAAGGATTGTCAGAGTTATTTAAATGATTTATTAGTTCTTCATTTGAAACTATTTTTAAATCCTTTTTTAAAATAGTTAGTAATTGCTTAATTGAAACAATATTATTATTATATATATGATACACTGTTTGATTATTGTTATCAAGTAGAATTTGTAAAATACTTTTAGCACATAAATCTACAGGACTTACGTCTATTAAAATTTTATTATAATCATCTGTTATCATATTATAGTTTAGAAAAGTTTTTAATCTACTAATAAAAGCATTTTCTGAAGCATTTGTTTGAAATTTACCATCAGAAAGTCTTGGCATGATATTTCCTAAACGGAAGACTTTTGCTTCAATTTTCTTTTCAGCTATAGCTTTTAAAACAGCACATTCTGCTTTATATTTTGTAATCATATAAACATGTTTTTTGAACTCTTGTCCAACATTAATATGATTTTCATCCATAATTGTAGGTGAATCTGCTTTAGAATATCCACCAACAGAAATAGTTGAAATATGTGCTAATTTTGCATTAGCATGCTCACAAAATTTAATCAAATTAATTGTACTAGTAACATTAGCTCTGTAAAAAGATTCATATTTGCCATAATGTTTAACATTTGCACCACAGTGAATTACAGTAGTAACTTTCTTTAATAAAGTATCATAATATTTGTCTAATCCTAGTCTTTCAAGTTCAAAATTTCCCTGAACTACAACAATTTTATCAGTATATTCCTTAGGCAAACTATCTGCAAAATAATATTTTAAAGTAGAACTAATTCTTTCATTAGCATTCTTATTATTTTTTTGCCTAATTAAACAGTAAACAGTTTGAGTGCCAGGATTTTCTATTAGCTCTCTTAATAAATGAATACCTAAAAAACCAGTAGTACCAGTTAATAATACATTACTTAAATCAAAATCTACATGATGATTTATAATTTCTACATCCTCGAAAACTTTTTTAGGTGCTTGACTAGATTCTACAGAGTTAATGTGTTTAGCTAAAATTTCGATATTAGAATAATCATTAATATCTTGTATATCTAAGTTATATTTAGATAATTTTATAGATAATTCCATAATATTTAATGAATCTAAACCTAAATCATCAAAAAAGTCATCATCCATAGATATATCGGAACGAGCAAGCAATTTACAAAGTATATCGTAAATTTCTTTTTCAATATCATCTCTTGGAGATATTAAAACTTTATTATTCTGTTTATTAGAAATATTTGTGAGTAATGCTCTTCTATCAATTTTTCCGTTATCATTTAAAGGAAAATTTTCAAATTGATAAAGTTTAGGTATCATATATTGTGTTAATTTTTCTTTTAGTTTAGAGATAACAGTATCAGTATAATCAGGAATAGATGTTTCGATAAAACCAACTAAGGATTTTGTCATATTTTTGTTATTAACAGGTAAAACCAATACTTTAGAAATATTGCCACATGCTAAAATTTCTTTTTCTATTTCACCAATTTCTACTCTGAAACCTCTAATTTTAACTTGATTATCATTTCGACCAATATATCCTAATCTACCGTCAATGTCGAAGAACCCTAAATCACCAGATTTATATATTTTTTTATTTAAAAATTTATTATGTGTAAATTTTTGTAGTGTTAGTTCTGTATTATTCAAATATCCATTACATAACCCTCCACCTGAAATACATATTTCTCCATCACAGCCAATAGGCAATATATTTCCATTTGGATCCATGATATATACATTATAGTACTGTAAAGGATAACCTATAAAAGTTTCATTGTTTTTTATGTCTGAATCGGTTAACTCGCACATTGTAGCGAAAATAGTAGATTCAGTAGGTCCATAAACTTCATATAAAGTGGTTTGAGGAAATTTCTTTTTCCAGTAATCAAAAGGTTTAGCGTAAACAGCTTCACCACCAACCAAAATACTATGTATGTGTATATCAGAAGGTTTTAAATTGATATTTTTTTCTTCATCAATTACTTTATAAAAATATGCAGGTGTCTGATTTAAAATTGTAACCTTTTCTTTAACTAATAAATTCAAGAATTCTTTAGGGTTTAATGTAGTTTCTTTAGGAACAATAATAAGTTTTCCTCCATATAGTAAGCTTGCGTAAATTTCCCAAGTAGAGAAATCGAAAGTGTATGTATGGAATAATGTCCATACATCATTTTCATTTTGTTTTAGTTTATCTCTTGTTGAATTTAATAAATATACAATATTATAATTTGTTGTTAATATTCCTTTTGGTTTACCAGTTGTACCAGAAGTATAAATTATATATGCAAGCGATGATAAGCTATATTTAATCTCATCTAAAAATTTAGGTTTTATATCTGGTAAATCAAATATATTATCAATTTCAATGCAATGAGCATTATCAGAAAATGTATCTATCATATTTCTGTGTGTAACTAAATATGTGCTACCACTATCATGTAAAATAAATTTAACTCTATCTGCTGGCCAGTATGGATCAACAGGTAAGTAGTATGCTCCGCATTTTAAAACAGCAAACATTGCAATTAACATTTCAAGACTTCTATGTATTAATAATGTTACACCCATATTTTTTCTTACGCCATGTTCATATAAAATATTTGCGAAATTTTCAACTTTTTGATTGAATTCAGAATATGTTAATTCTTTATCATGAAACTTTAGTGCAATTGAATCAGGATGTTTTTCTACTTGTTCATTAAATAATTCAATCAAAGTTTTGGTTGGTGTATAAGTTTTATTGCTATTAAATACATTTAACAATATATTCATCTCTTCATCAGGAATATATTGAACATCATCTACATTAGAGTCAGAATGCTCTAAAATATATTTTATAATTTTAACAAAACGATTATAAATAAATTTCGTTTCTTCAGGTTTTACAACACCTTCAGCAAAATCCATTCCTAAATAGTATTGACCAGAATTATTATGGTCAAATATATGTAATTCAAAACTACTTTGTTGATGAGATGGAAAATTCCAAAAATTATTAACATCATAATCAACATAATCATAATCAGCACATACATTTTGAAAAGAAAGTATTGTATCAAACAAATTTGTTTCTATATGTTCCATACTTTTTGCATAATTTAACATTTCAGAATAAGGGTAGCGTTGATGCCTTAATGCTTCAAATGTATCATGATGAATTGATTTTAGTAAATTAAGCAAATTTGTATCTTTATCTAATTTTATACGAATAGGTACAGTTGCAACATACATACCAACAGTATCTTTTTCGGCACGATTTTTTCTATTTAATAAAGGAGTTCCGATTATAAAATCAGTTTTCCCTGCTGTTTTGTAAATATAAACTCCATAAACACCAATAAAGAAAACGTAAGGTGTAATATTATGTTCTTTACAAAAATTATTTATTTCTTCAGTCATTTGTTCTGATAAAGGCTCTGTATGACGAACTATTTTAGAACCCTTTTTTAATATGTTTTCTTTAAAAGATAGCATTTCAGGAGGATTTTTTAAATAATTTTCCCAATAAGCTTTATCTTTTTGAAAAGCAAAACTATCGACATATTGTTTTTCTGTATTTATGTAATCAATGTAAGATGGGATTGAGTCTGTTATATCAATTTGATTTAAAATATGATGATAAAAAATGTTAAATTGTTTAAAAATTACTTTGCTAGTCCAACCATCTGAAATGATGTGATGTAATTTGAAGTATATAACTACACTATCATCAGATAGTTTATAGATTAAAATTTTGTATAATTTGCTGTTTTCAAAAGACTCAAAAGGAATATCAGTATCAAGTGTAATATCTGACTTAATTTGAACTAAATTTTTATGAGAGCAGTCAACAATAGGGATGTCTTCTTCTTCATAAGGTGTTACCTTTTGAAAGAGACCATCTTCATTTTTGACTATTTGCAGACGAAAAGCGTCATTTCTTTTTATAATCTCGTTAATAGCTTTTTTACAAATTTCGAGGTTTACCGGTTTTTGTATGTAGTAAGAGAAAGACACCGTGTTTATTGAAGTTTGTGAATAAGCTTGTTCTCTTAGGTAAATATTTTTCTGAGAATTAGTCAATTCATAAAAATCATTTTTCATTATTATGTCCCCCAACAATTTTAAATTAATAAAATTATATACTTAAAAAACAAAAAAATCAACAAAAATATTGAAATTATTACTTATCTAGTATAGAATGATATAAGAATGGAGGAGAATATGGGCGAAAATAATAGTAATATGGTACATAATTTTAAAGAATTAGTGAAACGTTATGAAGGATTTGGAGATAATATAGCTTTTAAATATAAGAAAAAGGGAAAATTAAAAGAAGTAACATATAATAAATATGCAAATGATATAAAAGCTTTTGCAACTGCTATATTAAATTTAGATATTAAAAAAATTGCCCTTATTGGTAATAATAGATATGAATGGTGTACAAGTTATATGGCTGTTGTAGCAGCAGGCCTTGTAATTATTCCATTAGATAAGGCATTGACAGAAAAAGAAATAAAAAAATTAATAAAAAGAAGTGGTGCAGAAGCAGTTATATATGACGAAAAATATCAGAAAACCATAAAATCATGTGATTTAGAATATAAAATTTGCATGGATGATTTAAGAGCAGATGGAGTAATAAGATACAAGGATTTATTACAACAAGGTCGTGATTTAATAAAGCAAACTCATGATACATATAGTAAAGTAAAAGTAAAAAGTGATGAAATGTCAGTTTTATTATTTACTTCAGGAACAACAGATGAGCCTAAAGCAGTAATGTTGTCACAAGATAATCTTTGTGCACAAATAAATGTTATACCAAACCATGTAAAATTATATGAAACAGATACATTATTATCATTTTTGCCAATGCATCATACATTTGAATGTACAATTACTCTGTTATATGGAACTTATAGTGGATGTACAATAGCATTTTGTGAAGGATTAAAATATATTGCACAAAATTTAAAAGACTATAAAGTTACTGTGTTCGTTGCAGTACCACTTGTATTAGAAAATATGTATAAAAAAATACAAAAAGGAATAGAAAATAGTGGAAAAAAAGAATTAGTAGAGAAAATGCAGAAGATTTCAAATGTATTACTAAAAATGCATATAGATGTTAGAAAACAATTATTTAAAGAAGTAAGAAAACAATTTGATGAATATTTAAGAATTGTATTATATGGGGCAGCCCCAATGGACAAAAATACAATTATAGGATATAATAACTTGGGAATAGAGCTAGTTCAAGGATATGGCTTAACAGAAAGCTCACCAGTTATATCAGCAGAGACAGATAATAAAAAAAGACCTGGGTCAGTTGGACTTCCACTTACAAATGTGGAGGTAAAAGTAGAAGAACCAGGAGAAGACGGAGTTGGAGAAATTTTAGCTAAAGGACCTAGCATAATGTTAGGATATTATCAAAATGAAAAAGCAACTAAAGCTGCAATTGACGAAGAGGGCTGGTTGCATACTGGTGATTATGGATATATAGATAAAGATGGATTTATATTTATTACAGGAAGAAAAAGTGACATAATAGTATTAAAAAATGGAAAAAATATATATCCACAAGAATTAGAATTTTTGATAAATAAAATATCATATATTGAAGAATGCATGGTTTGTTCAAGAGAAAAGGATTCGACAGATACAGTATTATGTGCAAAAATAGTATATAATAAAGATGAAGTTAAACAGAAATTTGGAAAGCAAAAAGATTACAGAAATTTTATTTGGAACGATATAAAGGAATTAAATCAAAATTTGCCTACATATAAGCATATAAAAGAAATAGAAGTAACAGACGAACCATTAGAAAAAACAACAACTCAAAAGATAAAAAGATTTGTTGAAATAAAAAAGATGGAAGAAAAATTTCTAGAAAAAAATAATATATGATTACGATACCAGCGAGTTGGAGGGACGTTTAATGATTTTTAAAGATTATTATAAAATTTTAGGTCTGGATGATAATAAAGTATCAAATGATGAAATAAAAACAGCATATAGAGAGCAAGCAAAAAAATATCATCCAGATATAAATTCAGAAAGTTCGTTTTCAGAAGAAAGATTTAAAGATATTAATGAAGCATATAAAATATTGTCAGATACAGCATCAAGAAGAAAATATGATAGGATGTGGAATTCAAAAGTTGGTTATAAAAAAAGATATGAAGAAGTAAAAAGAGAAGATGGCTCTGTATTTGCAAATGTTTTAAATATGTTTTTCGGAGACAGTGATGCAAGCGAAAAAAGAGCATCTGGTAAGCAAAGTAAAGTAGTTGAAAAAGGTGAAAATATCGAAACTCAAATAGATGTATCAATAGAAGAGGCTTTTTATGGTTCAAATAAAAAGATTTCATTAAGAACTTTAGATGGAAAAATGAAAACATTTACAGTAAAAATTCCAGTAGGAATAAGAAATGGAGAAAAGATAAGGTTAATAGGACAAGGTAAAAAAGGAAAAAATGGCGGGAAAAATGGTGATTTATTTATAAAAATCAATATAAATAATGACAAAAAATTTTCGCTAAATGGTATAGAATTACATACAGATTTATTACTTACCCCATGGGAGGCAGCCTTAGGAACAAGAGCAACTATTGAAACAATAGGAGATACAGTTTCAGTATATGTTCCTCAAGGAATTCAAAGTGGTGAAACAGTTAGAATTCCAGGAAAAGGCTATAAAGATGGAAAAGGGGGACAAGGAGACTTGATTGCAGAAGTAAAAATAATGGTACCAAAAAACTTAAATAGTGAAGAAAAAAAATTGTTTGAAAAATTTAGTGCGTTATCTAAATTTAATCCAAGAACAAGCATAACATAGAAATTAACATAATACATAGCAATATTGACATAATTGTATAAATGTTATATAATTATAAATAGCGATTTATACGAAAGATAAGCTATGTTAATCAATTCATAGAAAGAGGGTAGAGAGTATTATGGATACTATACAAGGTAAACACTTTAGTATAACAGATCCACAAGGAGTAAACACAGTAATTTATAGAATAAATAAAACAGAAAAAGAGTTTTTAAAGGAATCGCCTAAATATACTGTTGAAAGATTACAATCAGCAGAAGAGTTGAGGGGAGACCTGAAAAAAAGGACTTTTTTTATTGATGAGCCTGAAGATGAGGAACATTTATTAATATTATCTTTTGGAAAAGAGAGAGTAGTAATAAATATGGGAATTTTAGAAGAAAGTAAAGTAAAAATTTCTAAAAAGCCTATGCCAATTAAATTTGATACTCTTTATTCTGAAGAGGAGACAGAATATAAAAATTTTAGATATACACCAAATTTAAAAAGACCAATATCTATTATTGATCCTGAGACAACAGAGGAAGTGAAACCAATATTATATTTTGATAAAGATACGAATGAAGTTAAGGGAAAGTGTAAATTAAAACCATATAAGTCATATTTTGCGTTCGAGATAAGGGACAAAAATAGTGACATTTAGAAGGGGGATATAAAATGGATAGTACAAATGTAAATTCAGAGCGTGATAATGAAGTATGTGCAGCTGCACAGATTATACCAACACAAAAAGAGGTAGAAATACCTCCAAAGAATGCGAAAACAGGACCTTCAATAATAGAAGTTGCACAAGAACCAGGAATTGAAATTCAAGCAAATGATTGCATAATGGCTAAAGATGGTATGTTATATGCTTCTGATGGTAAAACACCAATTATGAAATTTAGTTCAGAATCTGCAAAAAATATTTTTGATAAAAAGAGCAAAAATGAAAAAGGAAAAGATAGATAATTATAAAACTTAAGAAAAAGGTGATTAAAATATGGGATATAAATTAAAAAAGACATTAAAGGACAATAAAAAGAGCATTATAGTCATAGTAGTACTATGGGTAATTTTATCCATAGTACTTGTTGCTCCTGTTGCATATTCTATAGGAATTTCATATGTAGATGGTAAATTTGATTTAACTATATTTATAGAGAAAATATTCGCAGAGATAACGAGTTTCACATCGATTGGAAGAGTTATATCAGAAGGATATTTTGGACTTTTTGCTAAATCACTTTTATATTTTTCAATATTTTATATAATATTCGCAATAATTGGTTTATATAAATCTAAACCAAAACATCAATATACAGATATAGAGCATGGTTCAAGTGATTGGAGTGAAAATGGCGAACAATATAAAATGCTAAGCAAAAATAAAGGTATAATATTAGCGCAAAATAATTATTTACCAGTTGATAAAAGAGGAAATGTTAATGTGTTGGTAGTCGGAGGTTCAGGTTCTGGTAAATCAGCTTCATACTCAATTCCAAATGCATGCCAGTTATTAGGATCGTATGTTTTCACTGATCCAAAAGGAGAGTTATATGACAAAACAGCAGGATACTTAAAGAAAAACGGATATGAAATAAAAGTTTTAAATTTAGTAAACCCAGCAAATAGTGATGGATATAATCCTCTTATGCATATATCAAGTGAATTAGATGTCGATGTTATTGCTAACACAATAGTTAAAGGTCAATCTGCAGAAGGTTCTAAATCAGATCCTTATTGGGAAGACATGGCAGAAGTATTACTAAAAGCATTAATTTATTATTTAATAGCTACTAGACCAGAAGAAGAGCAAAACTTAGCAAGTTGTTCAGAGATGGTAAGGGCAGCAAATTCAAATGGAGGTAACAATTTACTTACAGAGCTTATTAATCAACTTCCACATGACCATCAAGCAAGAATGAACTATAAATCTATTGAAATTGCGCCAGACAAAACATATAGCTCAATTTTGAGTTCATTGCAATCAAAGCTAAGTAAATTTGACTCAAAAGATATAGCAGAAGTAACATCAACTAACACAATTGATTTTGAAGAGATTGGAAATAAAAAAACAGCAGTATATGTTATTTCGTCAGATACTCATACAGCTTATGATTTCTTGCTTACGATTTTCTTTTCACAGATGATACAACAGTTATATGATTTTGCAGATAAAAATGGTGGAAGATTAAAAGTACCTACATATTTCATATTGGATGAGTTTGCAAATATAGGACAAATTCCAGATTTTGATAAAAAAATATCTACAAGTAGAAGTAGGGGAATATCATTTAGTGTTATATTGCAAAACTTAGATCAATTAGAGGCAGTTTATGAAAAATCGTATGAAACTATAATGGGTAACTGTGATACTCACGTGTTTTTAGGAAGTAACTCATATAAAACCGTAGAATATTTCTCAAAAGCATTAGGTGAAAAAACAATTACAAGAGACAATCTTTCTGTAAATAGAGATCAGAATTTCAAAAGACAAGGATATAGTGATTCTGATCAAATAATGGCGAGACCACTTATGACTCCAGATGAGTTAAGAAGAATGGATAATGATTTATGTATAATTTATGAAAAAGGTTTAAAACCAATAAAAGCACATAAATATTATTATTTTGAAACACCAATGGTTAAAAAATTATCAGAATTTACTTTAAACCATTTAGAGTTTGATGTGGAAACAAGGGGAAAATGGAGAAAATATAATCCATATAATCCATATAACGAAGAAGAAGAGGAGCAAAAAAGAGATTTAAAAGTTGAATCTTTAGATGATTTATTTGATGATGACGAAGAAAAAGAAGAAGATAATGATGTTATTGCGAACTTAGAAGATAATAATGCACCAATATTGCCACAAGAAGAAGAAGAGGATTATGATGTAATGACAGTAGATATACAAAAACAATTAGAAGCTAAATTTGATGAGTTATTTGGTGCTGTTGATACAGAAAATAATTAAGTATAAAAATAGCGATATTATTTAAGTAATATTGCTATTTTTTTTCAAACATATAAAACAAATGTTTTAAAATATATTGACTAATTATGACTAATGATATAAAATAACAAAAGTTTAAACAAATGGAGGAATATAAATGAAATTTATACATATTGCAGATATGCATTTTGATGCACCATTTACAGTATTAAATTCAAAAAATAATTTAGGAGAGAAACGTAGATTAGAACAGCGTGAATATTTTAAAAATATAATTAATTATATAAAAGATAATAATATAGATTATTTATTTATAGCAGGAGATTTATATGAAAATGAATATATAAGAGAGACAACTATAGAATATATAGATAATTTATTTAAACAAATACCTAATACAAAAATATATATAACTCCAGGTAATCATGATCCATATCTTCTAAATTCTATGTATAATAATTATAATTGGAATAGTAATGTAAAAATATTTACAAATAAAATAGAGGTTGTAGAGGATGAAAATGTAGACATATATGGATTTGGATTTAATGATTTTTATTGTAAAACATCAGAAGTAGAAGAAATAGAAATAAAAAATAGAAATAAAATAAATATATTAATAACTCATGGAACATTAAAAGGAGGAGGAATAGAAAATTTAGAATATAATCCACTAAGCGAAAATAGGTTAAAACAATTAGGATTTGATTATATAGCATTAGGTCATATTCATAAGCCATATTATAATGAAGAAGAGGGACAAAATATTGTATATCCAGGTTCGACAATAACTTTAGGCTTTGATGAAGCAGGAAAGCATGGAGTTATTTTAGGTGAGATAGAAAATAAAGAATTAAAAATTAATTTTTTGCCAATAGATAAAAAAGAATTTAAAGAAAAAGAAATAGACATAACAGATATAAATTCTGTAGAAAGCTTAATAGAAAATATAAATGAAATGCAAATTGAGGAAAATATATTTTATAAAATAATATTAATAGGAAAAAGAAATTTTGAAATAGATTTATATTATATATCTAAATTTATACAAAAAGAAAATATTATAAAAATAAAAGATGAAACTCAATTAAATATTGATATAAATAAAATTTCAGAGCAAATTAATTTGAAAGGAATATTTTTAAAATTAATTTTAGATGATGAAAAAAATAAAATAATAGATAAAAAAACGGCAGAAAAAATAATAGAAATAGGATTAGATGTTCTTTAAATAATAGGAGGATATTTTGAAAATAAAAAATATTAAAATAAATAATTATGG
>CANQHH010000016.1 GCA_947623615.1 uncultured Clostridia bacterium
TCTGTTGCTCCATAAACTTTATTTGCTACTGCTTTTATTTTTTCTTTTACACTCAAATTTAATGGATAAGCATATGATAATTTGCTGTCTTTATTTGTTAATTCTACAATCTTATCCGCTAAATCTTTTGCTCCTTCTCCTCCTTTTGCCCAACTCTCTACAAGACTCATCTCTACATTTTTTTCTTTCAACTTGTTTCTTAAAAACTCAATCTCTTTTTCAGTATCTTGATTGTATCTATTTATTGCTACTATAACATTTAAACCATATAAATTCTTTAAGTTATCTATATGCTTTAACAAATTATGCACACCTCTATCTAATGCTTCTATGCTTTCATTTACTATATCTTCTTTAGACATTCCACCATGATATTTTAGTGCCTTTATTGTAGCTACACATACAACAGCATCTGGTTTTAAACCTGCTTTTCTGCATTTTATATCTAAAAACTTTTCTGCTCCTAAATCTGCTCCAAATCCTGCTTCTGTTATTACATAATCCCCTAACTTTAAAGCTAATTTCGTTCCAATAATACTATTACATCCATGTGCTATATTTGCAAATGGACCTCCATGTATTATTGCTGGAGTATGCTCTAATGTTTGAACTAAATTAGGTTCTATTGCATCTTTTAATAATACGGTCATTGCTCCATCTACTTTTAAGTCTCTAGCAGTAATAGGTTTATTTTCCTTAGTATAGCCTATAATTATGTTACCTATTCTTCTTTTTAAATCGTCTACATCTGTAGCTAAGCAGAAAATTGCCATTATCTCAGATGCAACTGATATGTCAAATCCATCTTCTCTTGGAACAATGTTTTTCTCTTTTGAAAGACCTGTTTCTACTGTTCTTAGCTGTCTATCATTCAAATCTACGCATCTTTTCCATACAACTCTATCTATTTTTAACTCGTTTCCAAAATATATATGATTATCTATCATTGCTGATAACAAATTATTAGCTGATGTAATTGCATGTATATCTCCTGTAAAATGTAAATTTATATCTTCCATTGGAGCAACTTGCGAATAGCCTCCTCCTGTTGCTCCTCCTTTTATCCCAAACACCGGTCCGAAGCGATGGTTCTCTTAATGCAAGTATTGATTTTTTATTTATTCTTCTTAATCCATCTGCTAAACCTATCGCCATAGTTGTTTTTCCTTCTCCTAGTGGCGTTGGATTTATTGCTGTTACTAAAATAAGCTTTCCATTTTCTTTTTTTTCTAATCTTTTATATACTTTATTGGAAATTTTAGCTTTATATTTTCCATAACATTCTAATTCGTCTTCATTAACTCCAATTTCACTTGCTATATCTGAAATTTTATTTAATTTTGTGTTTCTTGCAATTTCTATATCTTCCATAGATTCCTCCTAGACATTGATATTTCCTACTAATATACCTACTATAATTCCTATTAGCGCACCAACAAATACCTGAGTTGGTGTATGACCTAGTACTTCTTGCAATTTTTCTGTTACCTGTACTCCTGTTAGTCCTGGTGTATTAACTATCTTATTTAATAATTTGGCTTGTTTTCCTGCTGCTCTACGTATTCCTGCTGCATCATACATAACTACAAATGCAAAAATTACAGATAAACCAAATATCGGTGATGTTAATCCCTCGCTTACTCCTATCATTGAAGCTAACGATGTGACCACTGCAGAATGTGAACTTGGCATTCCTCCTGCTCCTAATATCCTTTTGAAATTAAATTCTTTTGTAGTTACTAAATCATAAATCAACTTAAATAATTGTATGAAAAACCATACCAGAAATGGTACAGCTACATATTTGTATTGTAATATTATCCCCATCATATTCTCTAATCCTCTTCCTGTATAAAATTTTCCTCCACAAATTCATCATTACTATTTTTTATTAGCATAGTTATTTTTCTCTCTGCTTTTTCTAACATGTCACTACATTCCTTAGATATTTTCATCCCTTCTTCGAACTTTTTTACAGATGTATCTAAGTCATCTTCTCCCTGTTCCAGTTCTTTAACAATTTCCTCTAATTTCTTTATACTTTCTTCAAAATTCATTTCACTCATATACTTTTTCTCCTTATTGCTTTGTAACAGTTCCACTATTAATATCTACAACAAAAAATGCTAAAGTTTTTGTGCTTCCTTTATCATTAACAGAAACTATATAATTTCCTTCACTATTCATTCCCATGTTAGAAAAATATACACCATCTGTGTCTCCCCATTCTTGTTTTACAAGTGCTATAGCCTTTGCTCTTTTATCTGCTGCACTTTCTGTTTTATTGTTCTTTTTTTCTTCCTTTTCAGGTTCTTGTGTATTTTTCTCTTCTTCTACTACATTTTCTTCAGGTTCTGTATTCTGTATAACCGGTTCATTTACAACCTCATTTTCCTCAGCTTCTACTTCATTTTCTACATTTTCAATATTTTCGTTTACTATATCATTATTTATAGCATTTTTATTAGTATTTTCCACTCTATATGTACTATATCCATAACTTAATGCTAATAATACTAAAATCACCAAAATTCCTATTAATAATCCTTTTGTACCCTTACTCATAAGCTACCTCCATCATACTATTTTTGCTTTTGCTTTTCCATCTACAAAACATATATCTATTTCATCCTCTTTTTCTATCTGCTCTACTGACTTTAAGATGTTTCCATTTTTTTCTATTATAGTATAACCTCTTGTTAATGTCTTTAATGGACTCAATGCATCTAATTTAGATATTAAACTCATTGCAGTATTTTTTTTATCTTTATATATGTTATTCATACTATTTATCATTGATTTCATTTTGGAATCCAATAGAATATATCTTTCATTTATGTTTTGCAATGGCTCTTTAAATACCCTGCTATTCATACATTTTTCATATCTTAATTTCATAATTTCTATCTTTTTCTTTAAAGCTTGTCTAAATCTATTATTATATGATTCCAATTTTATAATTATATCATTAACATTTGGTACTACTAGCTCCGCTGCAGCAGATGGCGTAGGTGCTCTTAAATCTGCTACAAAATCTGCTATTGTAAAATCGGTTTCATGTCCTACAGCTGAAATTACTGGTATTTCAGATTCATATATCGCCCTTGCTACAATCTCCTCATTAAATTGCCACAAGTCTTCTAATGAACCACCACCTCTTGCAACTATAATAACATCTGCTAATTTATTTTCATTTACGGTCTTTATTGCTTCTGCAATTTTTATACATGCACCCTCTCCCTGAACAGGAACTGGTAACAATTTTATGTATACATTTGGATTTCTTCTTGTAGATACATTTATAATATCCCTTATAACTGCACCTGTGTTAGATGTTAACACACCTATGCATTTTGGCATAAACGGAATAGCTTTTTTGTGTTCTTCATCAAAAAGCCCCTCTTTTGCAAGCTTTGCCTTTAATTGCTCAAATTCTTTATACAAGCTTCCCAATCCATCCTCTTGCATAGCTTTACAATAGATTTGATATACTCCGTCTCTTTCAAATACAGATACAGTTCCTAGTATCAACACTTTCATACCATCTTTAGGCATAAAAGATAAATGCATAGCTGAACTTTTAAACATTACACATTTAATTAAAGAATTTTCATCTTTTAAAGTAAAATACATGTGACCTGTATAATGATTTTTAAAATTTGATATTTCACCTTTTACATAAACTGTATTTAACATTTCATCATCATCAAATTTTTCTTTTATGTATTTGTTTAGTTCAGTTACACTAATTGGATCAATCTTCATTTATTTATTTTTATCTCCTACTTTATATCATTATTTTTTACTATACTTGCTAAAATACCGTTTACAAAAGCTGGAGCATTATCATCTCCATAAGTTTTAGCTAGCTCAACCGCTTCGTTTATAACAACCTTATATGGTATTTCTTTGTATAACAATTCATAAGTTGCCAATTTTAAAATGGCAATACTTACTTTTGATAATCTGCTTAATTCCCATTTTTTTGACAACTCTTTATCGATTTTTTCTATTATTATATCTTTATTTTGTTCAATTCCATATACCACATCTGTTACATAATCTTTAACAACTTTATCATCTATCTCTTTTGATTCTAAAAATAAATCAATTTGCTCTTTATATTCTTCTTTAGTTATTGTCTGAATTTCTAGGCTATATATTAGTTCAAATGCAACTTTTCTGGTTTTCGTTCTATTCATATTGCTACAACCTTCCCTTTTATTTTCTAAGCACAATTATTATAATCTATCTATAAAATTCTTTAATTTCTCTTTTACTTCAAATTTATTATGCTGAATATAATGTCCTGCATAACCACATATAAACAACAAAACAATTCCTATAATTAATTTATATAACTGAGTACAAAGTAACAATATAGCTACTATTATACCAATAATCATACCCCCGTACTGAGACAAAAATCTTTTTAAATCGTCCATAATGTATACTTCCTTTCTATTCTTGCATTGTATCCTTTAAAGGCTCTATATTTTTTACTTTAATATTTACCTCTGTTACATTTAAATCAGATGCTTTTTTTACTGTGTCTTTTATTTTAGTTTGAAGATTTGTAGATAATTCTTTTATAATTGCATTTTCTTTAACACTTAAATTAACAAAAACTACAACATTATTTTCTTTGTCTAATTCTATCTTTGTATCTACCTCTTCTGCACTGTCAAATCCTTTTACAACGCCTTTTACTAAATTCTCTATAGTTTCTTTTGTTATTAAAAGCTTTCCGTCAGAATTTTGCAATAATGCTCCATCTTTATAATCACTCTTTTGTTTTGAGCTCGAATCAAAAAATATACATCTTATTGATAATAATATAAATAAGATACTTAATCCTAATATTATATTTGAAGTTACACTGTCACTAAGTGCCCTAGTAACAGCATTTTCCACAAGTTCTACATCTAACCAACCAAATATTAATAAACAAGTTATTATAGATAATACTAGCATCAATGTAGAAAATAATACTAGTGTTGTTTTTTCCAACCATTTCATAATTTTTACCGCCTTTCATATAGGTTTAAAAGGACACATAATTTTTTGTGTCCTCTTATACTTCTTACTCTTCACTGTCTGTATCTTCGTTTGTTTCTGTATTAACATCAGTATTAACACCTTGTACATGTACATTTACTTCTACAACTCTTAATCCTGTCATGTTTTCTACTGCTCTTTTTACTCTGTTTTGAATTTCAAAAGCTACATCAGGAATTCTTACACCATATTCAACAATAATATTTACATCTATTTTTGTTTCTTTTTCTCCTGCTTCTATTTTTATTCCTTTAGCTAAATTTTTCTTTCCACTAAATACTTCTGATATTCCTCCTGCAAATCCTCCTGCCATTGATGAAACACCTGGTACTTCTGATGCAGCTGCACCAGCTATAACAGCTATAACATCATCAGCTATTCTAATATTTGTATTTTCAAGTACTACCTCTCCTTGATTTTCAAAAGCCACTTCTCTTATTTCATTATTTTCCTCCATAATAACCCTCCTTAACTTATTTCAATTTAATACAATAAGTATACCAATATATATCTTTTTTTACAACAGTTTTTTAAAATTTTTGCAATTTTTATTAGTCAAATACGCTTCCTGCTGTTATCACATTTCCTCTTAAAAAATCTAAAATATTCATTCTTCTCGCATTTTCGGCTTGTATTTCTAAAACCTGTATAATACCGCCTTTTGCATATATATATAAACCTTTTCCAGAATCCGCAAATAGTACTGTTCCTGGCACTATTTTTTTCATTTTATGTTCATATTCTTTAAATTCTGGAAACAATTCAATAAAATGATTTTCCTCTAATACATCAATTTTCCAAAATTTTAATTTTTTTTCATTAATAAAGCTATATGCTCCCATTATAGGATCTAAACCTCTTACTAAGTTTTTTATCTCTAATGCACTCTTATTTTCCCAATCTATTTTTGCAATACTCCTATCAAGCATTGGAGCTAAAGAACTTTCTCCTTCTTGCTTTTCTCTTGGAGCTTTCCCTTTTTCAATTAAGTCCAGTGTTTTTACTAATAACTCTCCACCAATTTTTGACATTCTTTGCCATAACTCTCCTGTAGTTTCATCTTCTCCAATAACTACCTCTTGTTTTAAAATCATGTCACCTGTATCCATTCCAATATCCATATACATTGTTGTAATACCTGTCACACTTTCTCCATTTATTACTGCCCATTGTATTGGCGCAGCTCCTCTATATTTAGGAAGCAATGAGCCATGTACATTTACACACCCATATTTTGGAATATCTAATAATTCTTTAGGTAGTATCTTTCCATAAGCAACTACACAAATAATATCTGGATTCATTTTCTTTATCTCATCTATAAGTTGCGGATTATTTTTAACTTTATCAGGTTGAAAAATCTTTATATTGTTACTTAAAGCAAACTCTTTTACTGGCGATACAACCATCTTCATTCCCCTGCCTTTTGGTCTATCAACTTTAGTTACGACGCCTAAAACTTCATGTTTCGAATTATATATATGCTCCAAAGATTCTTTTGCAAAATCTGGCGTTCCCATAAATAATACTTTTAGCATATTTCTATCTCCTTTATTATCTATTATCAAAATATCAAAAATTTATTCTGATTTATCCGGCTCAACATATTGTAATGTATTTGGAATCATATTATCTATAAACAATATACCATCAAGATGTTCCAATTCATGGCATATAGCTTGCGCCAATAATCCTTTTGCTTTAATTTTAATCTTTTTTCCGTTTTCATCTAGTGCTTCTGCAACTACTTCTGTTGGTCTTATCATTTTCGCATATTGGTTTGGGAAACTCAAACAGCCCTCTTCAACTTCTTGCTCTCCTTTAGTTTTTATAATTACAGGATTTACTAATTTAATCGGTCCTTTGTTATCATATAAATCTATAACTACAAGCCTTTTTAAAATACCAACTTGAACGGCTGAAAGCCCTACTCCATTATATTTATGCATAGTATCAACCATATCATCTAATAACTCTCTTATTTTATCATTAACTTCATCTACTTCTTTGGATTTCTTCCTTAAAATTTCGTCTCCTTCTTCTCTTACAATCCTTACAGCCATTTTTTCCTCCTTTTTTCTTTCTTATTGACCTGTCCCTAAACCATAAAAAAAACGGATTTGGACCTGACCCCATTTTATACCACTTAACAGATCTATTATATTATTATCAAATTTACATTTTATTATTATTCTTCGTCTAAATTCATTTTTTATTTTATCTATAACTTCTGGGACAGGCGGATATAGTATTATTCCAATGTTTTCTTTTAGTAATCTATCTTTTAAATATTGATGTATTTTTTTTGATGTTTCTATAACTTCTTCTTCATCTCTTGACGTTATTCCGATTATTATTATATCGCAAAATGGTGGATATTTCAACTGCTTCCTTAATCCTATTTCTGTTTCATAAAATAGTCTATAGTTTTGCTGTTTGCTACATTCTATTACAAAATTATCAGGATTATATGTTTGTATTATGACTTTTCCTTTTTCCTTTTCTCTACCAGCCCTTCCCGCTACTTGAGTTAATATTTGAAATGTTTTTTCATTTGAACGAAAATCATCTATATTTAAACTACTATCTGCTGCAATTACTCCTACTAATGTTACATTTGGAAAATGGTGTCCTTTTACTATCATTTGAGTTCCTATTAAAATATCTATATTTTCTTCTTTGAATTTATTTAATATTTTTTCATGAGAATTCTTTTTTGTTACAGTATCTACATCCATTCTTATTGTTGTAGCATTTGGAAATATTTTATTAATCTGTGCTTCTAGTTTTTGGGTTCCTGCTCCAAAATATCTTATATTTTTACTTCCACATTCCGGACATATTTTTAATTCTTTTATCTCATATCCACAATAATGACATTTTAACTTTTTGTCTTTGGAATGATATGTTAGATTTATATTACAATTTTTACATTTTACCGTATATCCACAGTCTCTACACATTACAAATGTAGAAAATCCTCTTCTATTTAAAAACAATATTGTTTGCTTTTTATTCTCTATATTTTGCTTAATTTCTTTATATAATTTTCTGCTTATCATTGTCTTATTTCCACTTGCTAACTCATCTCTTAAGTCAACTATTTCAACATCTGGTAAACTTGCATTATTTGCTCTTGTATTAAGTTCTAAAAGCATAATATCCTGCTTTTGCGCTCTATAATAGCTTCCTAATTCTGGTGTTGCACTCCCTAATACTAATGGTACATTTTTTTGTTTTGCAATATATCTTGCTATCTGTTTTGCATCATACCTTGGAGCTGTTTCCGATTTATATGAATCATCATGCTCCTCATCTATTATTATTATCCCCAAATTATCCACTGGCGAAAAAATAGCTGATCGCGTTCCTATTACTATTTTTGCTATTCCATTTTTTATTTTATACCATTGGTCATATCTCTCTCCAATCGACAATTTACTATGTAATATCGCAATCTCTTCTTTTCCAAATCTTGCTATAAATCTATTTACTGTTTGTGGTGTTAATGATATTTCTGGAACTAATAAAATACTTGTTTTTCCTTCATTTAGTGCTTTTTCTATTAACTGTAAATATACTTCTGTCTTTCCGTGAACCTGTTACACCAAAGATCAAAAATTCAGAAAACAAACAATCGTCCATAGAATAACTTATTTCATTAAAAGCTTTTTGCTGTTCAGGATTTAATTCTAATTTTTGAGTTTTAGATATGTTCTTTCCTTCAAATGGGTCTCTTTCTACTTGCCTTTCTATTATTTCTAAATATCCATTTTTACACAATGTGTTTACTACAGCTCTTGTAGTATCAGCAAACATCTCTAATTCTGGTATAAGAACTTCTCCATTATCTATAACAAACCTTAATGTTCTTATTTGCTTGTCTGATTTTAATTTTCCATCACTAATATCTGCTTCTATTTCATCTATGTCCTTATTTAATGTTACAAAATTTAAATTCTTTTCTTTTGCTCTATTTTCAATTTTTTTTGCAGTCGTTCCTGGTGGCAACATTAATTTTAAACAATCTGAAATATTACAAAAATACCTCTTTGCCATCCACTTTGCAAGCTCTATTTTTTCTGCATCTAATATTTGTTCTTCTTCAATTTTTGCTATTTCTTTTAATTCAAATTCAGAACTATCCTTTAATCCAATTACAAAGCCCTCTTCTAACTTTTTTATATTTCCAAATGGTATTAATACCCTACTGCCTATTAATTTTCTTTTTTCTAGTTCTATTGGAACCTTATAATCAAATATTCTATTTAAATTTCTTACATTACTTTGTATTATTACCTCTGCTATCATTATTAGTATTGACACCCCTATAGGAAAATGGCTAGTTTTCTAGCCATTTCATATATTCTTCTTCTATTATTTTTGCAATTTCTTCTATACTATTATTAGTTGTATCAACAACTAAATCATAGTTTGACATATCCTCTTTATGCACACCATATAAATTAAAAAATCTTTCATTTTCTAAATTAAACCTTTTTATCATATCCTGTTTTTGTTCTTCTAATGTTTCAAACTTTTCTGTATCTTTTCTATTCTCATCATTAAAAGCTCTTTGTGCTGCAACATCAATGTCAACTTTTAAATATATTTTAAACGATTCTGGTATTGCATACCAACCTAATCGAGCATCTACTAATAAATTATCATGCTCTTCTGCATAACTAGCTGCACTTCGCTCAATTTCTTGATCTATCTCTGGATGTTTAGCTAAATATTCATTAAAACTTGTTATATCCAATCCTCTTTCTTTAGCTAGTTTTCTAGCATATTCACCATTTCTATATATTTCGTAATTCAAATGTTTTTTTAATAAATCGGTTACTCTGCTTTTACCACTAGCTAAATCTCCTGCTATAGTAATAATATGTTTTTTCACTATTCTTACTCCTCTTCTATTCCTATTTCTTCTTCATTTTCTTTATTGTCCTCTTCGCTAGCTTTATCATCTTCTTCTTTTATTATTTCAACTTTTCCCTCAGCTATTTCATTTGCAGCTATTGTAACAGGTGATTCTACATCTTCATCTGTTAGTATTTCATCTCCTTCAGCTATTTGTCTTGCTCTTTTAGATGTAGCTATAACCAACTCAAATCTATTGTCTACTTTTGTTAATAACTCCTTTACTGTAGGTTTTACCATCATTTTTACATTCCCCCTAATATTTTATTATTCATCTACACTAATAGTAGCATTATTTTCTCTATCAAATCTACTAGCTACAGTTTCTGGTTGTATTGCTGATAATACTAGATGACCTGAATCCATTATAAGTACAGCTCTTGTTCTCCTACCATATGTTGCATCTATTGCTGTTCCCTCCTCTTTTGCTTCCTGCACAATTCTTTTTATAGGTGCTGATTCTGGACTGACTATTGCTACAATTCTATTTACCAAAACAAAATTTCCAAATCCAATATTTACTAACTGCATAAAGTAACTCCCCTTTCCTACTACTCTATATTTTGAATTTGCTCTCTGATATCTTCTAAAATTGTCTTTATTTCTACTACTGAATTTGTTATTTCTAAACTAACCGACTTAGAACCTATTGTATTTGCTTCTCTATTCATTTCTTGAATTAAAAAATCTATCTTCTTCCCAATTGGTTCATTTCTTTGCATAAATTCCTTTAGTTGCTTTATATGACTTTTTAATCTTATCAATTCTTCTTCTATAGAGCATTTATCTGAATAAATTACTATTTCTTGTGCTAATCTTGTTTTGTCTATAACATCAGTTTTTAATATTTCATTAATTCTCTTTTCTAATTTTAAAACATATTCATCTACAAGTCCTACTGAAGCTTTAGATATAGATTCAATATTTGTCTCTAGTTTAAGTATTCTATTTTCTAAATCTTCTTTTATTGTAGCCCCTTCTTGTTCCCTCATTTGTATGAATTTATCCAATGCTAAATTCACACATTTTATCAGCTCTTGCTCAATTTCTCCATTTTCTTCTTCTTGTACGTTAAGTACATCTGGGAACCTTGATATATCTGTTACTTTTATATCTGAACAAATACCTGCTTGAACAGCTAAATCTTTTAATTCTTCTATGTACTCTTTAGCTAATTCTTTATTTATAATTACCTTTTTTCCTTCAGTTCCTATATTTATGTATGTGATATATATATCTATTTTTCCTCTAGAAACTCTATTTGCTACACATTTTTTTATTTTATCTTCTAAATATAATAAATTTCTTGGTCCTTTAATAGTTACATCATTATATCTATGATTTACAGATTTTATTTCTACCGTATATTGCCTTGTGTCGCTTTCCATACTAGCTCTTCCAAAGCCTGTCATACTTCTCATATATTAACCTCATTCTTCATCTTTTATAATTTCTTTCATGTTATTAACAAAATATTCTTTTTTCTTTTTATTATAAATAACTATTGTTTTTATAATATAATAAATAGCAAACAAAATCGAAATTGATGAAACTATATAAATATATCTACTTGACATCATTAAATTTACGTATATCATACTTATACTTGAAATAGATAATACAATCATTTCTATCCCATAAATTGCTAACTCACCACTATCTTTTTTATATGCATTTTCTATAAATAAAATAGCGATAAACAGAATGCACATACTAAATATTTTTAAATCTACTATATAAACATCATTTTTTATATTCATATATCCTAGATTTAAAAATAAAAAATAAGCTACTACAATAACTGCTAAAACAATATTTTTCATTAAAAATTTATTTATTTTATATGTTTCATCTTTAGGAAGAGTTTTCTTTTCTTTTATTGTTTCTTTAATCTCTTCTATTTCTATTTTTTTATCTTGTACTACAAGCTCCGTTTCCTTTTTTTGTTTCATTCTTTTTCCTGACATAAAGCTTCCTCCATTTTTTTATCATTAGTATTATATCACATTTTTACCTTATTGCAAACTTTTTAAAATATTTTCTACATATCATATTCATACATAATATTACTTAATATAAATAATGAAGCTGTTTCTGTTCTCAAAATTCTTTTTCCTAGAGAAACGATTTTTACCTTATCTTTTATTATTAACTGGTCTATTTCTTCTTTATCTATTCCACCTTCTGGACCTATTAATACCCCTATTTCTATTTTACCTTTTTTCAAATTTTCTTCTTGCAACATCTTCTTTATAGAAATATTTTTTTCATTTTCATAAGCAATTAGAAAAATATCAAATTTTTCAACTTCTTCCACTAAATGTTTTATATTTTGTACATTCTCTATTTTAGGGATCATATCTCTACCTGATTGTTCTGCTGCACTTTGTGCAATTTTTTGCCATCTTAATATTTTTTTATTTTCATCTTTTTTATCAATTTTAACAACACTTCTTCTCATTGCAACTGGTACTATTTTTTTTGCCCCTAACTCAGTGGATTTTTGAATAATATATTCCATTTTATCAGCTTTAGGTAGTCCTTGAAATATTGTTACATTAACACTACTCTCATTTGTACTTTCTATGATATTCAATATTTTACAAATTATTTTTTCTTTATTAATTTCTAATATTTGCGTATTATAGCTTAATTTATTCTGCTTATCACACACAATTATATCTTCACCACATTTTAATCTTAACACATTTGATATATGTTTTACATCTTCTCCAAATATTTCAATTTTATCATCTATAATTTGATTACTTTCTACAAATATTTTTGTCATCTATAGTTCTCCCTCTCAATTGTAGGAAATTTAAATTTCATGCTGTTTTCTGATATGTATCCATTTTCTTTATGATTATCAAAAAATTCATCTGAACCTTTTAGAAAATATTTCCTTTTCATTTGATCACTCGCAACTCCATTATTCACAATAATTGGATCATCCCATGTAACATCTATAGCATACCACCTATCATTTAATTTCACATAATTCCATGCATGTGTTTCTGTTTCATCATTTGAATTTGTTGCAGTTCCAGAAATTAACAAACAATCAATTCCTAATCCGTCTAATATATATTTAAAAGTTCTTGCATATCCTTCACATACTATTTTTTTATTTGCTATTGCTCCATAAATATTATGAGCATCTACTTGCGTTCCTGCTGCATCATATTCAAAATTGTTTACCATCCAATCATGCAAATACATAACTTGCTCATATTCCGAATAGCCTTGTAATTGCTCTATAATTTTGTCTCTTGTATCAGAAACTAATTTTTCTCTTGATTTCAAATCATCATAAGAAATAATTCCTTCTCCATAATAATTAGCATTATTTCCTGAAGATAACTCTACTCTATGACTTGACAAACTACCTAATGATAGTGTTTGAGTAACCAATATAAGTTTAGTTACATCTATATAAAATATATCTACATAATCATATGAAAAAGCATTCCATGCAGATTGAAAAGCTATATTTAATTTTTCTTCTCCACCATCTGTTTTCAATAAATCATTAAACTGCTTTCCAAATTCTATTTTATAATTTCCTGATTTCATATTATTTATGTTATTTTCTAAACCTTTATATATTATCTTTGCATTATCATCTAATTGTTTATAATAATAATGTTGTATTGAATCTGCAACTTCTGGTGAACCATAATCACTATCTAATAAT
>CANQHH010000017.1 GCA_947623615.1 uncultured Clostridia bacterium
AAAAGTATCGTACATGATGGCCTATCAGAAGCTTCTAAAGAACAACTAAAGAATAAAACAGGAGAAGAAATAGTAGAACAAGATTTAAAAAATCAAATGAAAGATAAATAAAGGCGAATTATATATGGATTATTTAATGATATTATTAATTATTTTTTTAATAACAACAATATGTTTTAACATGCGTATAAATAAAACAAATGAATTCATGAGTAAAAAACAAACAGATATATTAAAGGGAATTTGTAGTGTAATTATAATATTTGTTCATATACCAAATAATTACTCAAATAGAATACAAGATATTATAAGTAGCTTTGGATATATTTGTGTATCTATATTCTTTATGCTATCAGCATATGGACTTAAATATAGTTTGACTAATAAAACGGATTATTTAAATAAATTTTTGCTTAAAAGATTACCAAGTGTAATAATACCTTTTTTAATTGCAAATATTATAAATATTATAGTTAATAAAAGTTATAATCCAGAAAGTTTTAAAATACTTGGATTTGTATATGTACTTTTAATATATTATGTAGTATTCTACTTGATTTATAAATTCTGTAAAAATAGAGAAACTGCTGATAGCTTAATGATTACATTTGTCATACTTTTTAGTGTAATAGGAAAATTAACGAATTCATTAATTGGATGGCAAACTGAGCAAATAGGATTTATATTAGGAATTTTGATATTTAATTATTATCAATATCTTAAAGCATTCTTTAAAAATAAAGCAATTTTAAAATTAATAATAATGATAGTAATATCATTATTATTAGGAATTTTATATATAAAATTGAAGCATTTTTTATTTTTTGGAGATTATTTATTAAGAATAATATTAATGATTTCTATTGTTTCATTAATATTGCTAATAATAAGAAATATTATATTTGATAATAAAATATTAGAAATTCTAGGAACAATTTATTACGAAATTTATTTGCTACAAGTATCTAATATTAATATTTTAGAAAAATTTGATATAAGTTCTAGTACTTTTATAATTATATTAATTTTTATGACGTTATCTGGTGCATATATAATGAATAAATTTGATGAAAAAATTATTAATAGAATGAATGAAATAATAAAATACATATAATGAAAGGAAATTTATGAAAATAGCAATGATAGGACATAAACGTATTCCATCGAGGGAAGGCGGAGTAGAAATAGTTGTAGAAAATTTATCAACAAGACTAGTAAAACTTGGACATAAAGTGACTATATATAATAGAAAAGGTAATAACGTTTTGGATAAAAATATAAAAACTAAAAAAATAAAAGAGTATAAAGGAATTAAAGTAAAAACAATTTTTACAATAAACAAAAAAGGATTAGATGCTACTATATATTCTTTTTTAGCTACAATAAAAGCTATATTTGGTAAATTCGATATAATTCACTATCACGCAGAAGGTTCATGTGTAATGCTTTGGTTGCCAAAACTATTTCATAAAAAAGTAATAGTTACAATTCATGGATTAGATTGGCAAAGAGCAAAATGGGGAAGATTTGCTACTAGATATATTAAATTTGGAGAAAAAATGGCTGTTAAGTATGCAGATGAAATAATTGTATTATCTAAGAGTATTCAAAAATATTTTGATGATACATATAAAAGACAAACAATATTTTTACCAAATGGAATTGAAAAACACAAAATTATAGATATAGATATAATAAAGAAAAAATACAATTTAATTAAAGGTGGATACATATTATTTTTAGCTAGAATTGTGCCAGAAAAAGGACTACATTATTTAATAGAAGCTTTTAAACAAATACATACTGATAAAAAATTGGTAATAGCTGGAGGAGCAAGTCATACTAATAAATATTTTGAACAGATAAAGGAATTAGCAAAAAAAGATAAAAGAATAATAATGATAGGATTTGTTCAAGGAAAAGAGTTAGAGGAATTATTTAGTAATTGTTATTTATATTGTTTGCCAAGTGATATTGAAGGTATGCCATTAAGTTTATTAGAAGCTATGAGTTATGGAAAAAATTGTTTAGTTAGTGATATAGAAGAAAACGTTCAAGTATGTAGAGATTACTTATATACTTTTAAAAGGAGTAACGTAAATGATTTGAAAGATAAATTACAACAATTATTAGAAGATAATAACATGTATAGTAGTGATGACATACAAAAATATGTTTTAGATAGATATAATTGGGATAATATCGTAAAAAAAATAGAAGACATTTATATTGATATTGTAGAAAATAAGGGAGATAAATATGGTAAAAATAATTAGTAATGATAGTAACATTGTATTAGAAAATAAAGAACATAAAAGACAACTTAATTTTGAATTTTTAAGAATAATAAGCATGATATTAATATTGTTACATCATTATGCTTATCATGGTGGATTAGTTGATATAGACCAAATTGGTGCTAATAAAATAGTAGGATTACTAATTAATATGGGAGGAAAATTAGGAAATATAATTTTTATATTAATTAGTGGATATTTTATGGTAGATAAAGAGTTTAAAATAAAAAAATTATTAAAAATAATTTTTGAAACTATATTTTATTCAGTAGTAATCCTATTAATTTTATTAATTACAAATAATATTAATTTTTCATTAAAAACTATAATAAAAAGTATATTACCAATTTCATATATTCAATATGGATTTGTTACTCTTTATGTTGGATTATATATTTTTTCTACATATATCAACAAATTTATAAATTGTATAACTAGAGAACAATATAAAAATCTACTATCTATAGGAACTTTGACATTAGTCATTTTACCAACAATAATAATATCAGGAAATTCATTTTATAATGTATTTATATATTTTATACATATATATTTAATTGCAGGATATATAAGAAAATATAATGTAAAAATTGAAAAGAGAAAAATAAACAAAATAATATGTATAACAATATTATTTATGGTTTGCTGTTCTGTGGGATGTATGTATATGAGTCAAAAAATAAATATTGCTAGCAAAGGTATGACATATTTTTCTAAAACTAATTCAATACCAATTTATATATTAGGAATATCAATTTTTTTAAGATTTAAAGAAATTAAAATTAATAGAAGTAGATTAATAGAAATTTTAGGAAGAACAAGTTTTTCTGTTTATTTAATTTCAGACAATCCTAATTTTCGCTTAATTATGTGGAATAATATTTTTAAAACGCAAGAATTTTTTACAGCGAATACATTAATATTAATATTACATATAATTGCAACAGTTTCTATAATATATGTTGTTTGCTCAGCTATAGATATAATAAGAATTCATTTTATAGAGAAACCAATTTTTAATATATCAAAGATAAACACTATTTTCGAAAAAATAGATAAAAAATTTGTGTAGAAAATTTATTGCGTAGAAAGAGGATAAAATGAAGAATTTATATGCAGTAGTATTATTGTATAATACTAAAATAGAAGATTCTATTACATGTAAAAAAATAGAAGAATCAAATTGTAAAAATTTAAAAATAATAATTATTGATAATAGCACCAAAAATTTAAAAAACGAAGAAATATGTAGGAACAAGAAATATCAATATATATCAATGAATGGAAATAAAGGACTATCAATATCATATAATGTGGCAATAGATTTTATAAAAAATAAAGAGAATGCTGATGAAGATGATTATATAATATGGCTAGATGATGATACAGAGTTAACTAAACAATATTTTGAAGCACTGAATAAAGCTATAGATGAAAAACCAGAAATAGATATATTTGCACCTATAATATATGGACAAGATGGAATAATATATTCTCCAAATAATGCTAGATATATAAAAAATAAATTAATAAAAAACGAAGATGATATTAAAAATATAACAAAATATAATGCAATAAATTCTTGTTTATGTGTAAAAGTAAAAATTTATAATGATTATAGATATGATGAAACATTATTTTTAGATCAAACAGATCAAAATTTCTTTGATGATATGAGAGAAAGAAATGCAACATTTTATACTTTAAAGACTATTATACATCAAAATTTTTCACAAAGAGGACAAAATTTAGATCCAAAAAAAATGTTGATGAGATATGAAATAAGAACAAAAGATATTATGAAATATGGAAGAAAAAAAATTTCTAGTAGTTTTAAATCTTTAATTAAAGTATGTGGCTTAGCATTACAAATGGGAATAAAATGTAAATATTTAAAAATTACTATAAAATGCTCATTAATAGCCATAAAAATGTTTTTTATAAATATTAAAAATATAATTATGAGGAAAAATAAATGAAAGTATTATATTTTATGAATCATGCTGATAAAGGTGGCGCTATGTTAGCTTTATATGATTTATTAGTAGAATTAAAGAAAAGTAGTGACATTGAGCCAATCATATTTACAGGGAAAAAAAATAATTTTAATAATATGTTAGATAAGATAAATGTTGAAAATTATTGGGCACCATATAAAAATTTTATTAGTTCATATAAGAAACCAAAAAATTTATTTCGTATATTTTTATGGCTAAGATATATTATAAGTAAACCAATAGCATTGATGAAAATAGAAAAAATAATTGATTTTAAAAATATAGATATTATACACACAAATTTAGATAGAATTGATATAGGAGCATATTATGCAAAAAAATATAATATACCACATATATGGCATATAAGAGAACATCTAGATGATGATTTTAAAACTATATCAATTTTTAAAAATTATATTAAATATATGGAAAAATATAATTCTACATATGTAGCAATATCGAAATCTGTAAAAAATAGATGGGTAACAAGAGGATTACCAGAAAATAAAATAAAATTAATATATGATGGAATAAGAGCAGAAGGCTTAACCAAAAGGGAAATTAATTATAAAACAATAAAGATGATTTTTATAGGAGGATATTCTAAAAATAAAGGTCAAGAAGAATTTATAGAGGCATTAGGAAAATTACCACAAAAATTAAAATCAAAGATTGAAGTGGATTTTTATGGAAATGGTAATTTAAAATATATAAATTATTTAGAAAAGAAGATACGAAGTTATAACTTAAAAAATGTTAAATTAAATCCTTATGATAATGATATTTATTCAAAAATTTCTAATTATACTATTGGAGTTAATTGTTCAAGAGCAGAAGGTTTTGGAAGAATTACAGTAGAGTATATGCTTGCTGGAATATGTCCTTTAGTATCTAATACAGGAGCTAACATAGAATTAATTAGTGATAAAGAGACAGGTATTATATATAAATATAGTAATATAGAAGATTTAGTGAATAAGATTATATATATATATGAAAATATAGATAAAATATATAATATATCTTTGAAGGC
Organism: uncultured Clostridia bacterium; assembly: GCA_947623615.1. Taxonomy (GTDB): domain Bacteria; phylum Bacillota; class Clostridia; order TANB77; family CAG-508; genus CALXVA01. The sequence continues at coordinate 5,331 of CANQHH010000017.1, forward strand.
AAAAGAAGATGCAAAAGAAAAATTTACAATAAAATTGCATACTGAAAATATTTTAAAGTTATACAATGAATTAATTAAAAAAAAGAGGAATAATTATGAGCATTAATATATTTTCAATAGTAATTTTTATAATAATATTATTTATTATTATAAAAAATAAAGAATTAAAAATGATATTATTTAATATGACAATCTTGACAGCCTCTATTGAGCTATACCTAGAATTAGGATATTTTTTAAAAATAAATGATATTCTAATAGGATATAGGACAATTGTAGAAATATTTTTATATATTATTTCAATAATTTGTTTAATAAAATATCATAAAACTAAGATTAATAAAAATGCTTTTTTCCTTTTTACTATTGTAATAATTGGGATTATTAATTTAGTATTAATTCCAGTAAATATTAGAACAGCCAATGGAAATGTATCATGGGATGATTTTATTTTAGGGGAGACCTTTGAATATGTAAACTTTAACTTTTTTGTTATACAAGAAGCTGTTCAAATGATAATCTTCATTATAAATGTATTGGCAATATATAATTCTTTTCAAAAAGAAGATTATAAAAAAATTATTGTAAAATTTTCGAAAATAACAAAAATTATATTAATTATTGGATTAATTGAATTAATAATAAAATATATTTTTCATTTAAATGTATATAATGAATTTTGCAATATTATATTTGGACAAGCATACGCTACAGTTTTGACAATTGCTGGAAGAGGATCTGGTTATATATTGCAAGGTTTGACTACTGAAGCTTCACATTATTCTTATGTACTTATGATTTCTATTATAATATTATTTGCTGTTAATACAATAACAAACAAAGAAAAAAAATGGATAATATTAGCTATATTATTAATGTGCGCATCAATGTCTTTTAGCTCGGTATTATTTATAAGTGGATTAATATTAATATACATATTGTACTGGTTATATAATAGCAAAATACCAAAGATGAAGTTGATAAAAATTTTTTTACTATTTATTATAGTTTTATTTACAATTATACTATTAATATATAATTTTAATAATATATTTAATAATTTGTCAGAAAGTAATTTCTTAGAGCGTAGAATAAAAAGTTTAATACAAGAAATACAATTAATAATAAATGGACAATGGAGATATAGTAAGCAATCATTAGAATGGTCTAACAGAGTTAGATTAGTTAGTTCATATGAAACACTAAAGTTGATAAAGTATAGACCATTATTTGGATTAGGAATAGCTTCTGTTGCATCTCATGGATCAACTACAATGTTATTAGCAGGCATAGGTTTAGTAGGGACTTATTTTTGGATAAAGTATGTTTTTTACTCTTTAAAAGCTAATTTATCAAATGTAAATAGAAAATATTATAAATTAGCAATTGCAATATGGTTATTAATTAATATGCTTAATAGTATGGGACTAAGAGTGTTTTATGAATTAAGTTCAATAATTTTGATGGAAGCTTTTACGATAATTTTTAGTAATAGTATTAAAAATATGAAAATAGGAAGGAAGGAGCTATGAAATTTGCATTTGTAATATTACATTATAAAAATATAGAAGACACTATAGAATGTATAGAATCTATAATGAATTTAAACTATAATAATAAGATTATAATTGTTGTTGATAATTATTCAAATAATGGTACTGGTGAACAACTATTAAAAAAATATGCCAATAATAATATTGTAAAAATAATTATTAATAATAAAAATCTAGGATTTGCAAAAGGCAATAATATTGGAATGAAATATGCTAAAAAAGAAAAAGCAGAATTTATTTGTTTAATAAATAATGATACTATCATAAAACAAGTGGATTTTATAGAAAAATGTATTCAATATTATGATGAACAAAAATTTTATATATGTGGACCCAAAATTATATCTTTAATAGATGGAGGAAATCAAAATCCATTTGTAGTTCCAAATCATTTTATAAATACAAAAAAGAAAGCTTTAGAATTATACATAAAAGGTATTATAAAGTACATTAGTTTTTTAATTACAAAAAAAATGTGGTGGGAGAGGGAAGAAAAGAAAAAACTAACAAAAGGATTGGAAAATACTAATTTAAATTCATTTAAGGATGACTTCCTTCTGCATGGAGCTTGTATTATTTTTAGTCCAGGTTATATTAATAGGTATAATAAAATTTGTGATCTTACTTTTATGTATGAAGAAGAAACTATTATATATTTATTGGCAAAAAAATTAAATTTGAAAATGGTTTATTATCCCAATATAGAGATATATCATAAAGAAGAATCTTCTACAAAAACAATTTATAAAGATGAAATACAAAAGTTAAAATTTGGACTAAGAGAAGATATGAAATCTAGAAAAAAAGTATTTATGATAGCACTAAAAATGAAAAATACAAAGAAATTGGAAAATTTATTAAAAGATTGAGGAAAATTATGAATAAATATAAAAAAATAATCAATCAAAATTGGTTATTACTAAAAAATTTTGGTTTGAAAATAACTTTAATAGAATTATTAAGTAAAACGTTATTTAAAGGTGATAATTATATATCTCATATGTTTCATAAATATAAACACGAAAATGTAAAAAAATATTTAAGAAATAAATATAGTTATTTAATAGAAGAAGCTAAATATAAAAAATGTCAAGAAAATGAGAAAATAAAAAATACAGATAATATATGGGTATTTTGGTGGCAAGGTATAAATAATGCTCCTAATATAGTTAAAACATGTATAAAAAGTATAAAAGAAAATTCTGGAAAACATAATGTTATAATTGTTGATAAGAACAACTATAAAAAATATACAAATATACCAAATTATATAATAGAAAAGGTAAATGACGGGAAAATTACGTTAACTAGTTTTTCAGATATTGTAAGAATGGATTTATTATATAATAATGGTGGTATATGGATGGATGCTACTATATTTATGACAAAAGAATTGGATAGTAATATATATAATTATTCACTATATACTATAAAACATAATTTATATGCAGATTGGCATGTTTGCAAAGGAAAATGGACAGGCTTTTTTTTAGCAACTAATAAAGGTAATGAAAGTATAGAATTTTTTAGAAAATTTTTCTATACCTTTTTAAGGGAAAAAGAAACTTTTATAACATATTTTTTAATTGACTGCATAATTGCTATAGGATATGAAGATATTTATTATATAAAAAATACAATAGACAATATACCTATAAATGGTGAAGGGATTTTTGAGTTAGCTAAAATATTGTCAGATGAATATGATGAAATTAAATATAATAAAATTATTAAAAATAACACTTTACATAAATTGTCATATAAGGATATATATAAATTACAAAATAATGGTAGAGTTACTATGTATAAACATTTTATGGAGGGAGAAAATGTTACCTAAAAATAGTTGTTGTGGATGTACAGCTTGCGCAAATATATGTAATTTCAAAGCTATTAAAATGCAAGAAAATAACGAAGGATTTTTATATCCAGTCATAGATAGTAAAAAATGTGTAAAATGCGGAATGTGTGAGAGAATATGTCCAGTAATGAATAAAAAAATAGAAAAAAATAAAATAAAAAATATATATGCCACTTATATTAAAGATAAAGATAAACTACTTAATAGTGCTTCAGGTGGAATTGCAACTGCACTCAGTGAATATTTTATACTAAATGATGGAGTGGTATTTGGAGTACAATATACAGAAGATTTTAAAAGAGCACAATATACAAAAATTAATAACTTACAGGATTTAGTTAAAATAAAGAGTTCTAAGTATATACAGAGTGATAAAAATTATATATATTGTGAAGTTGAAAAAGAATTAAAAAACGAAAAAAAAGTACTATTTATTGGGTTACCTTGTGAAGTAGCAGGATTAAAGAAATTTTTAAATAAGGATTATAATAATTTATATACATGTGCTTTAATTTGTATGGGACCAACATCGCCAAAAGTAGGAGAATATTATATAGAATATCTAGAAAAGAAAATGAAGTCGAAGGTAAGTAGCTTTAATTTAAGATACAAAGGTAATGGTTGGGGACCGCCTAATTATGTAAAAGCAGTTTTTAAGAATGGAAAAGAATACATAAAAGCATTTAACGAGACAGAATATGGACATGCATTTTCAATTCTTAGTAGACCTTCATGCTTAGATTGTCAATTTAAGTTGGACAATACATTTGCTGATATGACAATTGGAGATTATTGGGGAGTAGATAAAAATGATAATATATATAATAAATATGGAGTTTCAATCATAATTATTCATGATGATAAAATGGATAAAATTATAGAGAAATTAGATAATATACAAAAACAAAAGGTTGAATACGAAAAAGCAATAAAAAATAATGAAATGTTGATACATTCCAGAGAAAAACTAGAAAGAAGAGAAAGATACTCGAACAATTTTTCGAGGGGGGGACTCCTATATGCTAATAGAAAAGATTTAACAATAAAAATCTTTTTAAAAAGAATTATACCTAAAAAAATTTTTAATATATTAAAAAATAATAGGAGGAAATGACAATGATTATTGGATTAAATGGTATGGATTTTAGTAATGGAAATTTAGGCTGTAGTGCTTTAGCATATTCTTTAATTGATAGTTTAAAAAAACAATTTGATGAAAAAAAAATAAGTGTAAAATATATAATATTTTGTTTTAATTATGTAGAAGAAGAAAAAAAAATACTATGCGAATCATTAAATATAAATTCTGATGATGTACAATGTATAGAAATAAAAATTAAAGAAATAAAAAAACTAATTAGAACAATAAAATATATAAAGAAATGTGATTTTATTATTGATATGTCTGGAGGAGATAGTTTTTCAGATATATATGGAATAAAAAGGATGATTAGAGAATCATTTTATAAATTGTTATTTATAAAATATAAAATACCACTAATATTAGGACCTCAAACATATGGACCATATAATTCAAGAATATCAAGACTATTAGCCAAAAAAATATTAAAAAAAGCTACATTAGTATTTTCAAGAGATAAAAAATCATCAGAACTAATTTATAGTATTTCAAATATTAATGCAATAGATACAACTGATTTAGCATTTAGACTACCTTATAAAAAAGAAGAAAAATTAAAAAGAAAATCGATAGGTATTAATATATCAGCTCTTATGTGGAATGAAGGATTTAATGGTAAAAATCAATTTAAATTAAATGTAGATTATAAATGTTATATACATGAAATAGTAATGTATATAAAACAAAATATAGATAGTGACATATATTTGATATCACATGTAAATGCAATAGGTATAGAAGATGACTATACATTATGTAAAGAATTATCAGAAAAATATAATTTGATTTTGGCACCTAAATTTAAAACTCCTATAGAAGCAAAAACATTCATTTCAAAAATGGATTTACTTATAGGATCACGTATGCATGCAACAATAGCAGCTTTTTCTAGTGGCGTTCCAACTATAGCATTAGCTTATAGTAAAAAATTTGAAGGCTTATACAGAAGTATTAACTACAACTATTATGTAGATGCAAAGAAAAGTAGCACGTACGAGGCAATAAATATTACAAAAGAATTTATAAAAACTATGGATAAAATAAAAAAAGATTTAGATATAGCAATGAGAATAGTTAAAGAAAGAATAATAGTTTATGATAAAAAAATAGATGAATTTATAGAGATTATTAGGTGATAATATGAAAAAAATTATTGTGAAATTACATGCAACTGTTCCAAAAATATTAAAAAAAATAATAGAAAGAATAGTAATGAAAATAGAACATGGTGAATTTTGGTCATTAACATTAAGAGAAATATATAAACAAAATTATGGTATGGATATAGGAATTGGTACATATGGTTGTTTTAAACAAAATAATTTAAGCAGGGTAAGTAAGATTGGAAATTATTGTTCTATAGCAAGTGGTTTTGAATTTTTATCAAGAAATCACCCTAAAGAATATGCATCTACTCACCCAATGTTTTTTAATGATAAATTAGGATTTATAAATAAGTCACCAATAGAATTTTCAGAGTTAGAAATAGGACATGATGTATGGATTGGAAAAAATGTATTAGTTACAAGTAAATGTAAAAGTATTGGAAATGGTGCAATTATTGGTGCGGGGGGAGTAGTTACCAAAAATGTACCCCCATACACTATTGTTGCTGGAAATCCAGCTCGAGTTATAGGAAGAAGATTTGAAGATAATTCTATTGAAATTTTGCTAGAGGAAAGCAAGTGGTACAATTTAACATATAAAGAATTAAAAAAATATATTAAATGGATTGATAATCCTAAAAAATTTGCTAAAGTAATAATTGAAGACTATGAAATAAAGGGAGAATAAAATGAAACAAATATTACAAAAATATAGAACATTACCAATAGTAGCAAGAGCTACTATATGGTTTTTAATATGTTCTATCATACAAAAAAGTTTTTCAGTATTGACAACACCAATATTTACAAGATTAATGACAACGGAACAATATGGGCAATATAGCATATATTTATCATGGACTCAAATATTAATAATGATTACATCTTTTAGATTAGATTATGCAGTATTTAATAAGGGAATGTCAAAATATGAAGAACATAAAGATAGTTATACATTATCTATGCAAACTATAACAACAATTATTACTATAATTATATTTATAATTTATATTATATTTAGAAATTATATAAATGTTTTTACAGAATTGACAACAGAATTGACCTTATTGATGTTTTTACAAGTATTTTTAATGAATTCAATTAGTTTTTGGACAATTAAACAAAGATACAATTTTAAATATAAGTCAGTAGTGTTAATAACAATTTTTCTAACACTACTAGATTCAATTTTAGGTATTGTTTTAGTTATAAATTCAGAAAATAAGGGAATTGCTAGAATAGTATCATATGCAATAGTTCAAATTATTATAGGAACTATAATATATACATATAATATAATAAAAGGAAAGAAATTATTAGATTTTAAATACGCAATATTTGCAATATTTTTTAATATACCATTAATACCGCATTATATATCAACATATATATTAGAACAATCTGATAAAATAATGATTCAAAAAATAGTTGGAATTAATAAGGCAGGTATATATAGTGTAGTATATAGTATAGGTAATACTATAAATATTGTTACTAATAGTATAACAAATGCTATAATACCATGGCTATATAGAAAACTTAAAAATAATGAATTAGATGATATAAAAAATAAACTATTTTCTATTTTTATATTTGTAATCTCAATAATATCTGTATTTATGTTGTTTGTACCAGAAATACTGATGATATTTGCATCACAACAATATTATGAGGCAATATATGCTATTTTCCCTATTACAGCAAGTGTTTTTTTTATGTTAGTGTATGGAATTTCTGCTACTATAGAATTTTATTACAATAAAAATAAATTTTCTATGATTATATCTGGAATAGCAGCTATTATAAATATAGTTTTAAATTATATTTTTATGCCTAAATTAGGATATTTAGTTGCTAGTTATACTACTATGATATGTTATGCTATATTAACAATAGGACATGTGAAGTATACCAATATTATTATGAGAAAAATTAAGAATAAAGTACTTTTCAATATGAAAACTATATATACATTACTCATTTTAGTATTTATTATAGTTGTACTTAGTGATATACTATGCAAGTTTGTAATATTAAGATATATAATAGTTTTAATGTTTTTAATTATATTTATTTTAAAAAGAAATATTATTATACAAATTATAAAAACTATAAAAGAAAAAACATAAAAAATTAAGAGGGTACCCTAAATTAGAAATTTAAAAGCAAAAATTTAAGTGAGAAATCGCTTGTAAAAATGAATGAATAAAAACTGAAATGGAATATTTTAAATGGATCTAAAAATTTTTATAAAAAATTTTAAAAAAACTATTGCATAAAAAAATACCTAATGTTATAATAAGGATAGTTTAGAAAAAAAGGGAGGAAG
>CANQHH010000018.1 GCA_947623615.1 uncultured Clostridia bacterium
TTATCTACATTTTTAAATTTACTTATTAATGTGTATCCCCAGTCAAAAAATATATATTTATATCTCATAATTTTTTTCTCCTTTATATTCTTCTATAATATATTCAAAATAATGTTCGTAAAATTCTACCAATAATTGGATTTATTTTTTTCTATATTTTTATGAAAATGAATTAAGCACCTCTCTTATGGTGAGAGGTGCTACTTACCTAACTGAAGTTATTAACTTCAGTTAGGTGGTTGGTTATTAGATCTGCTCAGCCAACAATTCAGTCAGATCAGTCAGAACTCCAACATCTTTTCCATCGAAAGTTACAATGTACTCAGATGCAGAACGCTCAGACAAATCCAGAATGTTGACATCGCCCTCGCCGTATTGCACCCACATAGCCTTGCCGATTCGACCAGTACGTACCTCACCGCCCCAATCGGTACGGATCAGTTCATAGGTCTCACCTTTGCGGTTCACAGGGAAACCTGCAGACAAAACCCATTTAGGAGCTTCCTCTGTGATGAGGGAAGCCTTGACAGTGGCAGGTAAGTTGTAACACTTGCCGTCAATCACTTTTAGGGTGTCGTCGCCATTATCCTTAGACCAGGCTCCATAGTTACCAGGCACTCTGTTCCGATTTTCTTCGGAAACAGGCTCGTAACAGATATACGCTGGTAATCCTCGTATAGCTGCACCTTCGACTGCATAGAGAGTAATGGAGCCGTCAGCATTAACCTCAACAGCACCATCTTCCAGCAGGAAATCAGGAACTTCTGCCAGAGTCGTAACATAAACACAGTTCTCACGAACTTTGCCAACGCTCTTGTGAATCAGAACCGATTTGCCTTCGCGGATATCAGAAACCAACTTTTCAATGTTCATCATAAATATGTCCTCCTTAAATTGATTATGATGTCTCTGTAATTTTTTATTACAGATATATATACTATTATTATATCATGTTTACATAATAAATTCAAACCTTTATGAATTTATTTGACAAAAGCAATTAGTTTAATTAATTTTAAATAGTACATACTAAAAAAATACCATCCTTTACAGAATGGTATTTGTATTTATCTGTTCTAAAAGTTCGAACAGATACGTTTATGGTGGGCAGGGATGGATTCGAACCATCGTACTCAAATGAGAACAGATTTACAGTCTGCCGCCTTTAACCACTCGGCCACCTACCCTAATATAAAAAACAATGGTGCGCCCTCAAGGATTCGAACCTTGGACCCACCGGTTATGAGCCGGTTGCTCTGACCAACTGAGCTAAGGGCGCATCTCAATGCAGGTTTAAGTATAAAACATTTTTTATAAGTTGTCAATAGTTTTTCACAAAAAATTTACACTTTTTTTTGGATATATGTATTGACAATTGGGGAGAATGGATATAATATATATAAAGTTTAGCAGTCGAGAATACCAATTGCTAAAAGAGGTGTAAAAATTGGAAGAAAGAAAGAAAAAAATATTACAAGCGATTGTAGAAGAATATATAAACACTGCTGAACCAGTTAGTTCGGGAAGTATTGTAAAAAAATACGGTCTAGGTCTAAGTAGTGCAACAATAAGGAACGAAATGGCAAATCTTGAAAAGGTAGGGTACTTAGAAAAACCACATACATCAAGTGGAAGAGTACCATCGCCTAAAGGATATAGGTTATATGTTGATGAGTTACTAAATGATCAAAATATAAGCATAGATGAAATAAGATATATACAATCAAAACTCGAAACAAAAGTAAATGAAATAGAAGAATTAACAAAGATAGCGACAAGTACTTTGTCAGAAATAACTCATTATACAACAGTTGCAGTTGGACCTAAAAAAGGAATGCAAAACATTGAGGAAATAAAATTTGTTTTGTTAGGCACAAGGATGCTGATGGCGGTTATATTAACTGATAGCGGTTTAATAAAAGAAACAATAATAAAATTTGATGAAGATATAACAAATGAACAAGTAGACATGTTGAATTTTATATTTGGAAATAAACTAAAAGGAAAACCTTTAGAGGAGATTGATAAACCATTAGAAGAATACATTTTTTCTCACATGAATTACAGCGTAAAGGTTATAAAGCCAATATTGGAGCAATTGAACAAAACAATTAATTATGACAATGAAATATATTTAGAAGGTGCAAACAAGGCTTTTGATTTGCCGGAATTTAAAAGTTTAGATGTTGCAAAGAATTTTATAAATGTTATAGATCAAAAAGAAATTGTTGCAGATTTATTAAATACTGGTTTTGCAAACGATATAAATGTTTATATAGGCAATGAAAACGAAAATGAGAAATTAAAAGATTTTAGTATAGTAACATTTAGGCATATGTATAAAAATAAAGAGATAGGTACAATAGGGATAATAGGACCTACAAGAATGAACTATTCAAAGGTTATTTCAGTTATGAAATATATTAGCAAAAAGCTAAATGGTGAGTAGGTATTTATATATTAAAGAAAGAAGGGATAAAATGTCAGAAGAAAATACAGAGTTAAATAATGAACAATTTACAAAGGATGCTGATGAAATGATCGAATTAAAAAAACAATTAGAATCACAGAAAATACAGCTAGGAGAAACAGAAGATAGGTTAAAAAGGGTAGCTGCAGAATTTGATAATTACAAAAAGAGAAGTTTAAAAGAAAGAGATATGTTACATAGCTCATTATTAGCAGATATTGTTTCAAGTTTTTTACCAATATTAGATAATTTGGAAAAAGCAATAGAAACAAATACTAGTGATGAGAATTACAAACAAGGGATTGAATTGGTATTAAAGCAATTCAAGGATGTTCTTTCTGCAAATGGTGTAAGAGAGATTGAAACAGTAGGAAAAACTTTTGATCCCGAATTACATGAAGCAGTTAGCTCAGTAATAGATGAAAATCTTGGAGAAAAAGAAATAAAAGAAGAATATAGAAAAGGATATATAATTGGAAATAAAGTTATAAGACATTCTATGGTTATTGTGGCTAATTAAGTAATTATGATTTTAATTTTTAAGTTATTTGTTGCAAATGGTAACATATAGCTAACGTAAAAATAATATAAATAAAAGGAGAGACCTGTCCCTAAATCCTTAAAAAAAGGTAAAAGGGACTGTCCCCAAGAAAGGAAGTTTAAGTTATGGGAAAAATTATAGGAATTGATTTAGGTACAACAAATTCATGTGTTGCAGTTATGGAAGGAGGAGAGCCAGTTGTTATTCCTAATGCAGAAGGAAATAGAACCACACCATCAGTTGTAGCTTTTTCAAAAAATGGGGAGAGATTAGTAGGACAAATTGCTAAGCGTCAAGCTGTTACTAATCCAGATAATACAGTTATCTCAATAAAAAGAGATATGGGAACAAATACAAAGGTAAATATAGATGGAGATGAATTTTCACCACAAGAGATATCTGCAATGATTCTTCAAAAACTAAAAGCAGATGCAGAAAATTATTTAGGTCAACCAGTAACACAAGCTGTTATTACAGTACCAGCATATTTTAGTGATAGCCAAAGACAAGCTACAAAAGATGCTGGAAAAATAGCTGGATTAGAGGTTTTAAGAATTATAAATGAGCCTACAGCAGCAGCACTAGCTTTTGGAATGGATAAAGAAGATCAAGATCAAAAAATTATGATATATGATTTAGGAGGAGGAACATTTGATGTTTCTATCTTAGATATCGGAGACGGAGTATTTGAAGTTCTTGCAACAAATGGAAACACAAAACTAGGTGGAGATGACTTTGATGAAAGAATAATGAATTACTTAGTTGAAGAATTTAAAAAATCAAATGGTATTGATTTAAAAACAGATAAAATGGCAATGCAACGTTTAAAAGAAGCAGCTGAAAAAGCTAAAATAGAACTTTCAGGAATGCAACAAACTCAAATTAATTTACCATTTATCACAGCAGATGCAAATGGACCAAAACACTTAGATATAACATTAACAAGAGCAAAATTCGAAGAATTGATTAGCGATTTAATTGAAGCTACAAAAGTGCCAGTTCAAAATGCGTTAAAAGATGCTGGAATAACAGCAGAACAAATACACAAAGTTCTTTTAGTAGGTGGTTCAACTAGAGTACCTGCAGTTCAAGAAGCAGTTAAAAAAATAACAGGTAAAGAACCAGATAAAGGAATTAACCCAGATGAATGTGTTGCAATTGGAGCTGCAATTCAAGGTGGAGTTTTGTCAGGAGATGTAAAAGACTTAGTATTATTAGACGTTACACCTTTATCACTAGGAATTGAAACATTAGGTGGAGTATTTACAAAATTAATTGAAAGAAATACAACAATACCTACAAAGAAATCACAAGTATTTTCAACAGCGGCAGATGGTCAAACAAGTGTTGAAATACACGTTCTTCAAGGTGAAAGAGAAATGGCAAGTTACAACAAAACATTAGGTAGATTCCAATTAACAGGAATTCCAGCTGCACCAAGAGGAGTACCACAAATAGAAGTAACATTTGATATAGATGCAAATGGAATAGTGCATGTATCTGCAAAAGATATGGCAACAGGAAACAGTCAACAAGTTGCAATTACAGCAAGTACAAACTTAACAGATGAAGATATTGATAAAGCAGTTAAAGATGCAGAAGCACATGCTGCAGAAGATAAGAAGAGAAAAGAAGAAATTGAAGTTAGAAATAATGCAGAAAGCCTTGTATATAACTGTCAAAAAACAATTACAGACTTAGGTGATAAAATAAGTGGAGAAGAAAAGGCAAAAGCAGAAACAGAAGTTGAAAATGTTAAAAAAGCATTAGAGGGAACTGATGTGGAAGCAATAAAAGCTGCAACAGAAAAATTAACAACTGTATTCTATTCAATATCAGAAAAAATATATTCTAGCACAGCTGGAAATAATGCAGAATCTACAGGAGAAGGTACAGAAGGAGCAAAAACAGATAGTGACGGAAATGTTTATGATACAGACTATAAAGTAGAGGAAGATGGAGATAAGAAATAATGGCAAATAAAGACTATTATGAAATATTGGGAGTAGATAAGAATGCGACAGACGATGAGCTAAAAAAAGCTTATAGGAAGCTTGCAAAGAAATATCACCCTGATGCAAATCCAGATAATAAAAAAGAAGCGGAAGCTAAATTTAAAGAGGTAAATGAGGCATATGAAACATTATCAAACCCTCAGAAAAGGCAGATGTATGATCAATTTGGAACTGCTGACCCACAAGGATTTGGTGGGTCAGGAGGTCCTTTTGGAGGGCAAAATGGATATTATTCATATACTTCATCTGGCTTTGATGGATTTAGTGATTTTGGAGATTTAGGAGATATTTTCTCTTCATTTTTTGGAGGGGGTTTTTCAGGAGGAAGATCTTCTGCAAAGAATAATCAAGGACCTAGAAAAGGGGCAGATATAAGATATAATTTAGAAATAAGTTTTGAGGAAGCATTTCTAGGTACAGAGAGATATATTAATTTAACCAGAAACGAAACCTGTAAAACTTGTCATGGAGAAGGAGCAAAACCTGGTACTAAAAAGCAAAAATGTAGTATGTGTGGCGGTAGTGGACAAATAAGGCAAACACAAACGACTATATTTGGTCAGATGCAAACAATGAGAACATGTACTAATTGTCATGGTACAGGAGAAATTATATCGGAACCATGTTTAGACTGTAAAGGAAAGGGGACTGTTAGAAAACAAGTAAAGGTTTCTGTAAAGATTCCGGCAGGAATAGATGAAAATCAAACAATCGTAATCAGAAATGAAGGAGAGCCAGGAGAAAAAGGTGGAGAAAAAGGAGATTTATACATAACAATACATTTAAAAAGACATGGTATTTATACAAGGAAAGGTCAAGATGTATTGTGTGAAGTTCCAATTACATTTACGCAGGCGACTCTTGGTGCAAACCTAGAAATACCGATGGTAGACGGAACAAAGGAGACTTTTAAAATACCAGAAGGGACTCAAAATGGTACAAAATTTACAATAAAGGGCAAAGGATTTAAAAACATAAATAATGCGTATCAGGGAAATTTTGTATTTACTGTACTTGTACAAATCCCAAAAAGACTTACTAAAGAGCAAAGGGATATATTAATGCAACTTGCTAAAACAATGAATGAGCAACCTCCAATAAAGAAAAAAGGTCTATTTGGATAAATTTATTATAATTTGGTAAAAAAAGTCTAAAAATTGCATATTATATATTAATAATATCTTTTGAGATATTATTAGGGGGTGTATAATATGTTTGAGCATGATTGTAGTAATGATAAAAAAGAAAAAAATACTTGCTCGAATGCAGTTATTGCTTTGATTGTTGCAATAATAACATTTGTAGCAGGTATTTTAATTGGAGCATTAACTGGTATATTTGCAGCATTAGGATTAGGAGCATTTATTGCGATTTTGGCAATTTTAATAATATTATTGATTATCAGAATTATATTATCTTTATGTGATAAAAAAGAAAAATACAATGATTGCTGTTAATTAATAGTAAAGATATGCGTTAATTAAAGCGATGATTTTAACGCAATGAAAAGAGCGCCCAATTGGGCACTCTTGAGATTTTGGAGCATTTAAGAAGGTAAATTTTAATTTGAAATTTACCTTCTTTATTTTTTAATCAATATTTTTTCTGATATTTGCACCCCGACCTTTTTTATTATTGGGGTGATATCCCTCGCTCTTCTTCAGGGTAGGGATAAAACGGCGACTTTTCGATGTACGTCCTTGTTTTAAGGTAGCGTACTTCTTTTTACCGTCTTTTTTCTGTTGACCATATTTTCCGTATTTGGGATTTCCAGAATAGCTAGATAAAAGAATTTCATCCATCTCATCCCAGAAATCACACGAACTAGACGTTGTTTTTTTAGTAACTTTTTTCACTTTATACTCCTTCTACTAAAAGAACGATAACGAACTATATTAGTATAACATATAAAGTGACGTAAGTCAAAGATTTGTTATATATTTTTATTCATCAGAATCTTGTGATTGATTTCTTTTTGATTTCTTTTTATTATCTTTTACTGCATCAGCGGCAGCACCTAAAGCACCTAAGGCTCCAGTTGCTTCAAAAGGAATAAATACTTTATTTGCATCACCATGAGCAACCTCTTTTAATGTTTCTAAAGATTTTAATTGTACTAATTTATCATCAGGATTTGCTTTCATCATAGCATCATATACCATATGTATTTCTTGTGCTTTAGCTTCGGCAACTTTCTTTATAGCTTCAGCCTCACCAGTAGCTCTTCTGATTTTAGATTCTTTATCAGCTTCAGCTTCTAAGATAGCAGCTTCTTTTTTACCTTCAGCAAGAGTTATAGCAGATTGTCTTTCACCTTCAGCTTGAAGGATTAAAGCTCTTTTATTTCTTTCTGCGTTCATTTGTTTTTCCATTGCATCACGGATGTCAGCTGGTGGTGTAATATCTTTTATTTCAACCCTATCAATTTTACATCCCCATTGATCTGTAGCTTCATCAAGAATTATTCTTAATTTATCGTTAATTGCATCACGTGAACTAAATGTTTCATCTAAATCCATTTTACCAACAATATCACGAATTGTGGTAATAGCAAGATACTCAATACCTTTTTTCAAACTTTGAATTTCGTATACTGCTTTAGCAGGATCAGTAACTTTATAAAATACAACTGTATCAATTGTGATTGTAACATTATCTTTTGTAATAACGCCTTGAGGTGGGATATCCATTGTTTGTTGTTTTAAGCTAACAACACTACGAACATGATCGAAAAATGGAATGATTATTGTAAGACCAGCATCAGCGATTTTATGAAATTTACCAAGTCTTTCAATAATATAAACCTCAGATTGTCTAACAATTTTGATTGTTTTAAATGCTATAATTAATATTATAATTAACAATACAAATAAAAAATACATAATATATTCCTCCTATACTCTGGTATTTATTTTGGAAGTTGTTTTTACGACAGCTTTTACACCATCAATTTTTATAACTTCAACAGTGGCATCAACTGGTATAATTTCTTCCGAATCGGTTTTGGCAGACCATACTTCACCGTTGACTTTTATTTGACCAGTTCCTGACAATTGATTAATTTCGTTAATTACTATACCACGAGAACCAATAATTGAAAAAGCATTTGTTGCAACTGATTTATCATTTTTGGTAAATTTTTTAACAAAAGGTTTTGTAAAAAATATTAATAATGTTGAAGATACAAGAAATATTAATGCTTGAATATATACATTAGAGATAAATAGACTAGAAATCATTGCAATTAAAGCACCTATGCCTAGCCAAAAAACTAAAAAACCGGTATTTATAATTTCAACTATGAAGAATATTCCGGCAGCGATTAACCAAAATTGCCACATAAAAATCACTCCTTTACCATAATACTATTATACTACAAAATGCTAGAAAATGGAATACATTAGGAAAAGAAAATGCATTTGCAATTTTTATGTAACTTTGATAAAATTGAAAAAGGGTCAGGTCCAAATCCTTAAAAAAGGGAATTTGTACCCGTTCCCAAAGAATTTGGACTTGTCCCTAATTACTAAAAAAAAGGAATTTGGACCTGTCCCCATAAAAGGAGGAAAAATGGTGGATTTGAAGCAGAATGTGCAGTATGTTAAGGGTGTAGGACCTGCAAAGGCAAAGCTTTTGCATAATATTGGTGTTGATACATTAGATGATTTGATTACATATTTTCCTAGAAATTATGAAGATAGAAGTAAGCCTAAAATGATTTCGCAACTGGTTGATGGTGAAGAGGCGTTGATAGAAGTTGTTGCAACTGGAAATGTTAGCGAGATTAGAATTGGAAAAAATAAAACTATTTTAAAGTTAGTGGTAAGGGATGAAACATCCACTTGCATAATTACATGGTTTAATCAGAGCTACTTAAAAGGTAGATTTAAAATAGGACAAAAATACAAATTTTATGGTAAAGCTCAAATAAAATATGGAAAAGTGGAAATGGTAAATCCAGTTTTTGATATAGAAGAAAATAATAAAAATACTGGGAAAATTGTGCCAATTTATCCATTAACATATAATTTGAAACAAGGTGCTATTAGGAATGCTATAGAAAATGGACTAAAAATAGTAGATGGTAAATTGGAAGAAACAATGCCAGATTACCTGTTAAAAGAATATCATTTGGAAGAATTAAATAGAGCTATGAAACAAATACATTTTCCAGATAGTTTTGAAGAATATAATAGGGCTAGAAAAAGACTAGTATTCGAGGAGCTTCTTAGCATGCAACTTGCACTATCAGGATTAAAAAATAAGTATGATAATGAAAATGATGGTATAGAATATAGTAAAGATGTAAAAATGTCGGATGTAATAAATTCACTTCCTTTTAAATTAACTAAAGCTCAATTAAGAGTGCTTGAGGAAATTGATAATGATATGGAAAATAGAAAACCAATGAATAGGTTATTACAAGGAGATGTAGGCTCAGGTAAAACAATTGTATCAATAATATCCACATACAAAGCAGTAAAATGTGGATATCAAGTTGCTATAATGGCTCCAACTGCGATTTTAGCAGAACAACATATACAGGAATTTAAAAAAGTTTTAGAGCCATTTGGAATAAAGTGTGAATTATTATTAGGGGGAACACGTGTTAAGAAAAGAAGAGAAATATTAGAAGAATTAGAAAATGGAACTATAGATGTATTAATTGGTACACATGCATTATTGGTTGAAGATGTTATATTTAAAAATCTGGGATTGGTTGTTACAGATGAACAACATCGTTTTGGAGTAAGACAAAGAGGAAGTATTGTTGCTAAGGGAAATAATCCAGATGTCTTAGTTATGACAGCAACTCCAATTCCAAGAACTTTAGCACTTATACTATATGGAGACCTAGATATATCTATTATAGATGAATTACCTCCAAATAGGAAAAAAATTGAAACTTATGCTGTGACTTCAGCAATGGAAGAAAGAGTAAATAATTTTATTAGAAAAAATATTAACGAAGGAAGGCAGGTATATATTGTTTGTCCACTTGTAGAAGAAAATGAAGATATTGATGCTAAATCTGTTGTAGAACTTGAAGAAAAATATAGAAATGAAGTATTTAAAGAATATAGAGTTGGATATATTTATGGAAAAATGAAACAAAAAGAGAAAGACGAAATAATGCATAATTTTAAAGAGGGCGAAATAGATGTACTTATATCAACTACAGTAATAGAAGTAGGTGTAAATGTACCAAATGCAAGCCTTATGGTAATTGAGAATGCAGAAAGATTTGGGTTAGCACAATTACATCAATTAAGAGGTAGAGTGGGAAGAGGAGAATATCAGTCTTATTGCATATTGAAATATGAGGGAAAATCGTCTGAAACAAGACAAAGAATGAAAATTATGCAAGAAACAAATGATGGATTTATAATTGCAGAAAAGGATTTGGAATTAAGAGGATCAGGTGAGTTTTTTGGAACGAAACAACATGGACTTCCAGAATTTAAAATTGCAAATTTATTTGAAGATATGGAAACATTAAAATCTGTACAAAGTGTTGCATTGAAAATAGAGAATGATGATCCTAAATTAGAAAAAGAAGAAAATAGAAAATTAAAAAAGCTTATAGACGAAAGATTTACCAAAAGAGTTGAAATATAGATGGAAAATGTATAGAAACACTAGAGCTGACTAGAAAAGCTTAATTGACATAATGCCAGAATAAATGGTATAATATATATAATCAAATATTGCTTTTTGTTGTTATTTAAGGGGGAAAAAATGAAAGTAATAACAAAAGATAAGTTAAATAAAATGTGGAGTGAAATAATCTCCACGAAAACAGCCGAGCATCCGATATTTTTAATATCTGATGTAGATGGAACCTTGGTAGAGACAGATCCGTCTCTTATCAAGGCTGTCAAGGAAAGCAGATACTGCTCATTTATGATCGCTACAGGGCGACCAGTAGATGAGCGGAAGAATTCAACGAAATTCCAGGGTCGACAGAGCCTTGGAACTAACTGCCCGATAATAATTGGGCAGGGAGGATCAGTTACCTGTGTTAATACGGGTGACTCTGAGAACTTCTATATTGTGCCAATTCAGCACGATATGGAAAGTATTGTTGACACCATAGCCGAAGGGCTTGGTGTTGACCGAAAAACTCTGTTCAGAGAAGAAATGCTGTGTATGCATCACTTCTCTGAAGGTAGAGAGGTAATAGCCATTCCTATTGCTCTGGAGGATGAGCCGTATGTGGCTCAAATTCTGGAGCAGTATAATGGCAATATCGTTGATGCGGTGAAGGCAAACGCCTTGCCGTGTTACGATATTGCTATTAGGGAGTACCTCGAAAGAGGAAAACCGGAATGGGAAATCGCTCCGCTCTATGAGAGTGATATCCCGAATAAGCTCTATACTGAGCTGACAATAGTCGGTCCAGATTTAGAGCTTGTAAAAACCCTCCTTTGGGAGAGGTTTGAAATAAGTATCGGTATTCAGCATCAGATTGCTGACCGATACATCGGGACGCGATTTACCGACGACGTCCACCCGGACATCGCTGATGTGACTTCCTGCACGAAGCAGGATCACGTAAAAGCGATAATTGACGTGGTTCGGGAAAGAAAAGGAATCACCATTGGACTGGGAGACCAGTACAATGACGATCACCTTACAGTCACAGACTACTCGTTTGTGGCTGATGCTGACGGAGCGATTGAATCCTCATCGGCCTGGAATTTTGCTATTGAAATGGCAAAAAAGGCGGATGATCTGTGCAAGCGTGGAACGAAGGTAATCCATGCTGAACACAGGGATGGACTACTCATCAATTGGGCGGTCAAAGCCGTTATCGAGGCTGCAGAAGGTGGCTTTGAAGAGGCTCGTGACCTCCTTGAAAGCCTTGCGAACAGTGAGGAGAACCTTGCTAAACGCAAGAGACTCCAGAAGGAGTCAACCAAATAACAACAAAAACCTCCTCTGCTTAAATAGGCAGGGGAGGGAAGCCCTATCTGTATTTTCAGGTGGGGCTTTTACTTGTTGTATAAGAAAGTATTGAAATTTATTTAATGTAAGTGATATAATACGAATATAAAAATAGATTAGGAGAGGTAATAATTATGTTTGAAATTGAAAAAGAAGATGGCAAAAAGGTTACAATAATTGCAGATACACATACTCATACAAATACATTAGGAAGTGATGGTAAATATCCGCCAATAGAGCAAGTAATGTATGCATATAGAAAAGCTAAAGAAGCGTTTTATGAAAAATATCCAAATGGTGATTTTGATAAAGATTGTGAAGTTCATTGGGAGATAACAGATCATAATACGATTGCTGGCTATGATGAGTTAAAGAGAGTAAAACTTCCAGAAAATCTAAAATTACATTGTGGTGTTGAGATAGAATGTTATGATAAAGAAAGAGATATGATTTATGATGTAACTGTACACAATGTTGATCCAATGCAGTTTAGAAATACAAAAATAGGTGCTCATTATCAACAAGAAGTTGCAGACAAAAAATTTGACTTGGAAGATGAATCTGCTGAAATGCAATATGAAGCATTTAAAAATATTGGACTAGAGTTACCAATTTTGTTAGATGAAGATGTTCGTTATAGAAAAACAGGAATTAGAGCAAATGATACAGCACATGATGAAATGTTTGACATACTTTTCTCAGATGAAAGTAACCCCACAGAAACTGAGAAAAAGGCAAAGGAGTATTTATTAGCTAATGGTTACAATCCAGAAAGAGGAAGATCTACATATTATAGAAAATTTATTTGTAATCCAGAATCTCCTTTTTACTTAGATCAAACGAAAGGAAGATGGGATTTAAAAGAAATGGCTTATTGGACTTTGAAGGAAAATCCAGAAGCAATAATATGCTTATCACATCCAGGAGTATATTCTGTGCCAATAGAGCAGTTTATAGAAGAAAAATTTGCTATAATAAATAAAGTAGTAGAACAATTGGAAAGAGAAGGAATTGAGGCTAGAAATAGAATAGGTATAGAGGTTGCGCATAGAAGTATGACATTAGATGATACAGAAGTAGCATTAAAATATGCAAGAGATAATAATTTAATTTATACATCAGAAAGTGATTTTCATGATCCTAATGCAGGGGGCCAGAAACCATTTACAGTAAATTTAGGAAAAAATGAAATTACAAATGATATGATAGACAATAGATGGCTTGAGACAAATGTACTTCAGAATTATTTAACAAAAGAGA